>JBHENB010000019.1:20133-40971 GCA_046262255.1 Chitinophagaceae bacterium | reverse complement strand
ACATGGCCCCATGCCATTGCTGCATGTATCGGTGCAAAAAAAACAGGCAAGCCATTGAAGCTGGTATTAAACCGGAGCCAGATGTTTACACTGGTGGGCTATCGGCCTCATGCTCTGCAAAAAATTGGATTGGGTGCAACAACAGATGGAAAACTTATTGGCATTACTCATGAAGCTATTTCTCATACCTCTAATTACGAGGAATTTACCGAAGGCATTGTAAACATGTCGCGTTTTATGTATGCTTGCCCTAATGTAAATACACGCTACAAAGTATATCCATTGAACATGAGCACTCCAACATGGATGCGTGGCCCGGGAGAAGCCACAGGTTCTTTCGCATTGGAATCAGCGCTGGATGAACTGGCTTATGAATTAAAAATTGATCCTATAGAATTACGGTTACGTAATTATGCAGAAACTGACCCTCAGAGAAACCTACCATATACAAGCAAATTTCTGAAAGAAGCCTATCAATTAGGAAGGGACAAAATCGGATGGGATAGCCGCAATCCAACACCCCGCTCGATGAAAGAAGGCGAGCTGTTAGTGGGATATGGAATAAGCTCAGGTGTCTTTAATGCCTCGCGTGGTACAGCAAAGGCCTTAGCAAGACTGAATAATGATGGAACATTATTACTACAAAGTGCAGTGGCTGATAGCGGGCCCGGCACTGCTACTGCAATGACGCAGGTAGCTTCTACTGCCACAGGTATTGCTGCAAACAGAATAACATTTGAACTTGGAGATTCTTCTTATCCTCCGGGCCCGACGCAGGGCGGTTCTACAACTACATCTACATTAGGTTCTGCTGTGCATGATGCGTCCGTAGCATTAAAGAAAAAAATTATTGAATTAGCAAAAGAGAATGCTGTTTTTCATACCACAGAAATTCATTCCGCAAAACCGGAAGATTTTGTTTTTGAAGGCGGTAATATTTTATTAGCTGCGAATCGCTCAAAAAAATTATCATTTGCAGACGTACTAAAAGGGGCTGGCTTAACACAGCTTGAAGTTACAGAAGAGTCAAAGGGCAGCGAGGAATTGAAGAAGTATGCCTCTTATTCTTACTCAGTGCATTTTGCCAAAGTATTGGTGAACCCTGTTACTGGTGTAGTACGGGTTGCACGAGTAGTTTCGGTGGGTGATGCAGGAAAAATTATCAGTCCAAAAACAGCCGAAGGCCAAATGATTGGCGGCGTAGTTGGAGGCATTGGTATGGCACTCATGGAAGAAGGAATTGTTGACCACCGTTATGGCAGATGGGTGAATAATAATTTTGCTGATTATCATGTGCCTGTGCAGGCAGATGTGCCGCACATTGAAGCATTATTTGTAAATAAGCCGGATCCAATTTTAAATCCCATAGGTGCAAAGGGAATGGGAGAGATTGCATTGATTGGTTTTGCAGCAGCAGTAGCAAATGCTGTATATCACGCAACCGGTAAACGTATTCGTGAATTGCCGATAACGCCGGATAAGTTGATATAAGCCTCACCATTGTTGTCCGTCCTTAGTTTTTTATTGAAGAATGTCAGATACACTTCATTACAATATTCTGACACTCCGAAATAAAACACACTGAAAAACGTTAAGGTTTCAGCGCCAATATCCATGAAAGTTAAAATTTCTCTTCTCCTGATTTTATTGTATTCTACTTCAGTGAACGCTCAGTTGGGGTTTACATCAATTTCAAAACAGTCAAAAACCTTGCATGAAGCATCGAATGAAAAATATTCCAGACTTTCTCGTTCAAAAAAATTGTTCCAACGTAATCACGGGGTGATTATTGGCTTACAAAGAGGCAGGTCAACTGCCATTGAATTAGGTGGCGAAGCACATTGGCGAAAGCTGGCACTGGTAAATCCTCATATTACTGGTGCAACCGGTAACATGGAATACAACTTTGGTGATAATGTAATTGGTTATAAAGCTGGCATGTGGATGAAGCGAGGACGTATTAATCTTACCTATGGTGGTAATTTTACTTATTTCAATGATTTCAAAGGCTTGCGCCGGTATGGAATTGGTCCGTCAGTTGGTTTTAGGCTAATTGGGTTTCACCTGATAAATGGCTTTAATTTTTTGGCCGGTGATAAAGAGCTAAACAAAATCAACACCTTGTATATAAACCTGCGCTATTACTTTCCTGTGCAGAATAAATTTACCTGGGACAGAAAGACATTGAAGAAAAGAGAAAACAGACAGAAAGAAAGAGCCAAAGAGAAAAAGCGTCGGGAAAAAGAAAAAGAAGACGACGAGAAAAAAGGAATACAGAAATTGCTTGATTTTAAAGATTAAGTTCTACGGTAGTGTTCGCCATAACCAATACAGCAAAGCATCTTCTTAAATCAACCTATAACCCAAAAAATTTCTGTTTCCAGTAAAAGAAAAGAATAATTTTTGTAGACTAAAAGCTTTAATATACCCACATGGATTTTATTGATTACTATAAAATATTAGGCGTTAATAAAAATGCATCTGATGATGATATAAAAAAAACTTATCGTAAGCTGGCACGCAAATATCATCCGGATATCAATCCTAATGATAAAGAAGCAAAGAACAAGTTTCAGCAAATAAATGAAGCTAATGAAGTTCTTAGCGATCCGGAAAAAAGAAAAAAGTATGATCAGTATGGCAAGGACTGGAAGCATGCCGATCAGTTTGAACAAGCAAGACAACAGCAGCGGCAACATAGTTATAGCAGAGATTTTGGTGATGGGAGGCAACCCAACTATGAGTTTGAAGGTGGCGGCGATTTCTCCGATTTCTTTGAATCCTTGTTTGGCCGTTCCGGAAGTCGTAGCCGGGGCACACAAACAAAATTCCGTGGGCAGGATGCAAATGCCGAGTTACAGATCAACCTGACAGATGCTTATAGAACGCAACAGCAAACATTCAGTATTAATGGAAAAAAAATCCGCATAACCATACCTGCAGGTGTGGAAGACGGGCAGGTAATAAAATTAAGTGGTTATGGCGGTGAAGGTGTAAATGGTGGACCCAACGGTGATTTGTATATTACTTTTAAGGTAACAAACAACACACGGTTTACAAGAATAGGTAACGATCTGTATCTCGCTCAACCAATAGACCTTTACACAGCAATACTGGGTGGTGAAATGATTATTGATGCAATTGATGGGAAGTTGAAATTAAAAGTTCAACCTGGAACGCAGAATGGCACCAAAATACGTTTAAAAGGCAAAGGATTTCCTGTGTATAAAAAAGAAGGGCAGTTTGGTGATTTGTATGTTACCTATGAAGTAAAGCTGCCAACCATCCTGACACAAAAACAAAAGGAACTCTTTGAAGAATTAAAAAAATCTTCATCGTAAAAACCCGTTATGGAGAATGATAATTTAATACCGGCTGAAGAATGTTGCACACACTACAACATTGAAATTTCATTTGTCAGTTCACTTAATGATGCAGGACTGATAGAAATAACCACAATTGATGAAAGAAATTTTATTCACCAGCACCAGCTATCTGATTTGGAAAAATATATTCGCCTGCATTATGATCTTGATATTAATGTAGAAGGCCTGGAAACGATAGCTTATATGTTAGAGAAAATGAAAAGTATGCAGCAGCAGGTGATGGAGCTGCAAAAGCGATTAAGATTATATGAGGAAGTTGAGTTGAACGTCTAAAATTTATTTCTCTTTTACTGAATGCTCCAAAAACAAAATCATCGAGACCAGACAAAGATTCAATAGTTCCTTACATGTAACTTTAAATAACAAATAAGCTTTTGATGCCTATTGAATGGAAAGGAGTTTTTCCCGCACTCACTACAAAGTTTACTGCTGATGATCAGTTGGATTTACTCTTATTCACCAAAAATATAGATGCACAATTAGAAGCAGGTGTTAGCGGAATCATCTTAGGAGGAACACTTGGCGAAGCAAGTGTTCTGACAATGGCAGAAAAAGAAACACTGGTAAAATGCGCTGTAGAAATAGTTAACGGAAAAATACCAGTGATATTAAATATTGCGGAAGGTGCAACAAAAGAAGCATTAAAGCAGACACAACTTGCTAAAGCATGGGGTGCAGGAGGCCTGATGATACTGCCTCCGATGCGTTACATATCTGACCATCGCGAAACAGTGACTTATTATAAAACTATTGCGGATTCTACAGACTTGCCTATCATGATCTATAACAATCCGATAGACTACAAAGTGGAAGTAACACTTGATATGTTTGAAGAACTCATTGAAAACAAAAACGTACAGGCTGTAAAAGAATCAACAAGGGATGTTACCAATGTTACAAGAATGATCAATCGCTTTGGAGAACGTATAAAGATTTTATGTGGAGTAGATACACTGGCTATGGAAGAACTTTGTCTTGGTGCTCACGGCTGGGTAGCCGGCCTTGTAGATGCTTTTCCAAAAGAAACAGTTGCCATATATAATTTTGTAAAGAGTGGAAGAATTGAAGAATCTGCAAAAATTTACCGGTGGTTTATGCCTTTGCTGGAGCTGGACATTCATCCCAAATTAGTTCAGTATATTAAACTGGCAGAAGCACAAACGGGATTGGGAACAGAATACGTTCGGGCACCACGCTTGACTTTGGTTGGAGAGGAAAGAGAAAGAATTCTGAAGATTATAAATGATGCAATTGCTTCCAGACCAGAATTACCTTAGGCTTATCACCTGAAAAACTAAACAGCCACACACCTATATAACACATGTTTAAAGACGCCACAATAAATGAAATAGATGAGGTAATGCAGCAGGCGTGGAAAGCATTTCATGCATACAGGAAATTGTCATTACAGCAACGAGCAGATTTTATGCGGGCAATTGCAAAGGAAATTGAAACACTGGGTGATGAGTTGCTGCAGACTGCAATGAAGGAAACCAATCTGCCGCACACACGGCTGCAAATTGAAAGAACAAGAACCATATTTCAACTAACCAGCTATGCCGACGCCTGTGAAAAAGGCGATTGGCTGGAAGCAAGAATAGATACTGCAATTCCAGATCGTAATCCTCCTAAGCCTGATTTACGCAAAATACTGATTCCACTTGGACCTGTAGTTGTTTTTGGCGCAAGTAATTTTCCTTTTGCTTATTCAACTGCAGGTGGAGATACTGCAACTGCTTTTGCTGCTGGTTGTCCGGTGGTTGTAAAAGCACATCCGGCGAATCCAAACACATCTGAAATGGTTGCGAATGCAATTTTCAAGGCTGTCGAAAAGAATAATTTACCCAAAGGAGTTTTTGCACATGTCTGCGGCGCATCCACAGAAGTTGGAAAATCCTTAGTAATGCATGCCCATACAAAAGCGGTTGGATTTACCGGTTCGTTTAACGGCGGCAAAGCATTGTTCGATTGGGCCAATCAGCGCAAACAACCTATTCCTGTTTTTGCAGAAATGGGAAGTATTAATCCTGTTTTTCTGCTCCCGGAAAAAATGCAACAGTCTGCAGCAGAAATTGCAAAAATGTATGCAGCTTCTATTACATTAAGTGTTGGTCAATTTTGTACAAATCCTGGTTTAATTGTGGGGATAGATAATGAGAACCTGCAACACTTCATTGCTGTTTTAGGTGAAGAAATAAAAAAAGTTGAACCGGCTATGATGTTACATGGAGGTATTTACAAAAACTATGTGGAAAAGCGAAGCATGGCACTATCGCAGAAAAATGTAGAACTAATTACTGACCTGGAAAATAAGGTTTCAGAAAATCATGGTACGTCAACCATTGCTACTGCTACTGCACAGGCTTTTTTAAATAATCCGGTATTGCAACAGGAAGTTTTTGGGCCGTATTCAATTGTTATTCGTTGTAAGGATTTGGCTGAAATGATTGAAGTAGTAAGACATACAGAAGGACAGCTAACTGCTACTTTAATGGCTACCGAAAATGATGTACGAGGCAATGAAGCATTGGTGGAAGCAGTAAAGAATATTTGCGGACGTTTTATTTTAAATGGTGTTCCAACAGGAGTGGAGGTAGTATTGGCAATGCATCATGGAGGCCCGTTTCCGGCAACAACAGATGCACGGTTTACTTCTGTAGGTGCAGACGCAATAAAGCGTTTTGCACGACCTGTTTGTTTCCAAAACTGGAGCAATGAGCTGTTGCCAGATGAACTAAAAAATGAAAATCCCTTAAACATCTGGCGTACTGTAAATAACAAACTATCCAAAGAATCTTTGGCAAAGTTTTAAACTTTGCCAGAGCTGGTTTCAAGATGAAGCATATTTTTCACTGTATAGATGCACATACCTGCGGGAATCCTGTGCGCCTTGTAAAGGAAGGCGGACCTAAACTGTACGGGAATAACATGACTGAAAAGCGACAACACTTTCTACAGGATTTTGATTGGATAAGAAAAGGGTTGATGTTTGAGCCACGTGGCCATGATATGATGAGCGGAAGCATTCTTTATCCACCACATGATGCTGAAAATGATGTGGCTGTTTTGTTTATAGAAACGAGCGGCTGCCTGCCTATGTGCGGGCATGGCACAATTGGCACCATTACTATTGCAATTGAAGAAAAATTAATTGTTCCAAAAACAGTAGGCATCGTCCGCATGGAAGCTCCAGCAGGGTTGATAATTGCAAATTATGGTTTGATAGATGAAAGAGTGCAAAGCGTTAAAATCACTAACGTACCCTCTTTTCTTGCAGCAGAAGGTTTAACGGTTACATGTGCCGGCTTAGGAGAACTAACCGTTGATGTTTCCTATGGTGGAAATTTTTATGCTATTGTTGATGTTCAACAAAATTTTCCCGGTCTGGAACATTATTCTGCCGACCAATTGATTGCATGGGGCAGGGTCATTAGAAAATCCATCAATGAACAATGCAATTTTATTCACCCCGAAAATGCTACTATCAATACCTGCTCGCACGTAATGTGGGCGGGTGCAGTGCTTGATAAAAAATCAACTGCAAGAAATGCAGTATTCTATGGTGATAAGGCTATTGATCGTTCGCCTTGCGGTACAGGTACTTCGGCAAGAATGGCACAATGGTACGCAAAGGGAAAACTAAAGCCTGGTGAAGAATTTATTCATGAAAGTATTATTGGTTCCAAATTTATTGGACGCATAGAAAAAGAAATTTCGGTCGCAGGTAAACCTGCCATACTTCCAACTATAGAAGGATGGGCAAGAATTTATGGATACAATACAATAACTATTGACGAAGAAGACCCCTATGCATTTGGATTTCAGGTAATATAAAGAAGCCTGTATAAAGCTTTCATCTGTGTATCTTCTTTACGTTCTTTGCGCTACTATTATAAAATTCTAATTTAATTATGCACGTAGCAGTTATAGGTGGCGGAGTAATAGGATTATGCTGCGCTTATTATCTGCAAAAAACCGGCTGCCAGGTTACTGTAATTGACAAGTATGACATTACACATGGAACGTCTTTCGGTAATGCCGGTTATGTTTCACCAAGCCATTTTGTGCCTCTTGCTTCACCCGGTATTATTGCAAAAGGTTTACGATGGATGCTTAGTTCTTCCAGCCCTTTTTATATAAAACCTACTCTTAAGCCAGACGTTTTAAAATGGATATGGACATTCTGGAGAAATGCCAATCAAAAAACAGTGGAAAAAAATGCACCGCATCTCAGCAACCTTCTCCACCTGAGCCGTGAATTGACAGTACACATAAAAAATGATTTAGGCAATCATTTTAGAATGGAAGAGAAGGGTTGTTTTATGCTGTACAAAAGCGCAAACATTGAAAAGCATGAAATAGAAATGGCGAAAACCGCATCGCAACTGGGGATAGAAGCAATTGTTTTAAGTGCTGAAAAAGTGCAGGAAATGGAACCGGAAATAACTGTAGATGTAAGAGGGGGAGTTTTATATCCGATAGATTGTCACTTACATCCCGGAGATTTTATGGCAACATTGAAAAACCATTTACAGAAAGAAGGTATTGTATTTAATTACAACGCAACTGTAACAAACTTTGAAAGTAATGGAAGTACAATAAAGGCAATAATTACTGATAAAGGAAAGATAATATGTGATGAAGTGGTTCTGGCAAATGGCTCCTGGTTACCTTCTTTGGCCAAACTGCTACAAATTAAAGTTTTACTCCAGGCAGGAAAAGGTTATAGCATCACCTACGAAAAAATTTCTAAAAATTTGCATTACCCTGCTATTTTAGTAGATAAACGTGTTGCAATGACGCCCATGGGCGCTGATCTCCGGATTGGTGGTACAATGGAGATCAGCGGATTGAATTCACCTGTTTTAATTAAAAGAGCGAAAGCTATTTTTAACGCCGCAAAATATTATTACCCTGACCTGCCCATTGATTTTCCTGCTGCTGACAAAATATGGAGTGGCTTACGGCCATTGACACCAGATGGATTACCATATATAAGCAGGCATAGCTCATATAACAATTTAACCATTGCATCCGGCCATGCTATGCTTGGTTTGTCCCTGGCTGCCGGCACCGGCAAAGTAGTTGCAGAAATTATTAAAAATGATAAACCCTCTATTGACATTAGTGCATTCCGTACAGAGCGATTTGGTTAAAATATAGTGGGGGAGAGAAAGCAACAGACAGACTTCTTATTTTTATACTCATGAATTTTACTGCTGAACGAATACCTTATCACAAAACCAACTCCTTTTCCAAAATTGTTTTAGATTACCTCGATCAATCCGAAAGCCTGCAATCGTATTTTTCATCTCCTCCAACTCTACAGGGCATAGAACAGGCAATACACCAAAAGAAAAAACAAAGCATCAGTCGTTCTGTTTTGGTAACGCAACTGCAAAAGCAGTATTCAATTTTGGAAACAGGAGAACTGGTAAAAAGTAATATTGAGCTTTTGGCTTCAGAAAATACCTTTTCCATTTGCACTGCACATCAACCAAATTTATTCACCGGTCCATTGTACTTTATTTATAAGATACTACACGTTATCAAACTTTCCTTGTTTCTAAAATCCCATCTCCCGCAATACAACTTCGTACCCATCTTTTACATGGGTTCGGAAGATGCAGATTTAGCAGAGTTGAATAACATAACTGTGGATGGCAAAAAATATGAATGGGAAACTGATCAAAAAGGAGCAGTAGGAAGAATGCAGGTAGATAAAAAGCTTTTGGACGTGATTCAGGAGCTGAAAGGGCAACTTTCTACGGAAAAATATGGTGCTGAATTTATTGGTTACCTTAAAGAATATTATGTTACTGGTGCTACCATTCAAATAGCAACTCTGAAATTGGTTGATGCACTTTTCAAAAACTATGGATTAGTTGTTTTAATAGCGGATGATGCTCAACTAAAACAGCAAATGCTGCCGGTATTTGAAGATGACTTATTTCATCAAAAGTCATCGCAAATTGTTGAAGCAACCTGTACAAGCTTAAATGAACATTATAATGTGCAGGCAAATCCAAGGGACATTAATTTATTTTATTTAAAAGATGATATACGGGAACGCATCATAGAAAGAAATGGAGTTTATGCAATTCACGGAACTTCCATTCTATTCACTACAGAAGAATTAAAAAAAGAATTGCAGCAGTATCCTGAAAGATTCAGTCCAAATGTTATTTTAAGAGGATTGTACCAGGAAACTATTTTACCAAATGTTGCTTTTATAGGCGGTGGGAGTGAGTTAGCTTATTGGCTTCAATTGAAAGATCTTTTTCAGCATTATTCTACTCCTTTTCCTGTTTTGGTACTTCGTAATTCCTTTTTGCTGCTTCATAAGCAACAACATGAGTTCATAAACAGGCTGGACATTTCTTCGGAAGATATATTTAAAAACGAATCAGACATCTTAAACAGGCAAATAGAAAAACAAGGAAAAAAACTGCAGCTCAATGGTGAATTGTACGAGTTGCAAAAGGTTTATGATCAGATAAAAACAGCCGCATCTCTTGTAGATCCCACTTTGGCAGAGCATGTAGCTGCATTAAAAACAAAAACTTCCAATCAGTTAATTACACTCGAGGATAAAATGCTCAGGGCTGAAAGAAAAAAATATGAGGCCTTAAAAAGACAAATCTCTAAAGTAAAAACACAACTTTTTCCTGTAGGGGGTTTACAGGAAAGAACAGAAAACATCAGTGCATTTTATGCTAAATGGGGTAGAGAGATCATCCTAAAATTGTATGAATTTTCGCCGGCTTTGGAACAAGAATTTTCTGTGATAAGTGAAGCCTAAAGTTTCCAGTTTAGCTTAAACAAAGTGCTCTCACCATTATCATTATCAGCAGCTAAATGAATCGACAAAATATTTCCTGTAGCTTTTTCAATGGCAATGGATTCAATCTTATACTTTCGCTTTCCTTTTAAAACTGTAGATAAATTAATGATCTTGTCGGGCTCTACTGTGCTACGAGTTAGTTTTTGAGAAGCCTTAGAAATATAGCCGATATAACTATCGCTGATAGCACCGTCAGAAATAGCATCAGGTGTTTCTTCAACAGAAGCAGTAAAAAGTAATAAATCTTTCCCCGGTAAATATGCTAATCCCGAAATGCCTTTTACCTCTTTTTCTTTTGGAAAAATCATTGAAGTTATGTGTATGGCATCTGCTGAAATGCTATCCGGAGAAAAGTGTGGGATGGATATGAGATGATTTGTTGTATGTGTGGTATTGGCACGATTAGAAAGGATTAATTGCTCCTTCATTATTGCAGCACCTTCAATATTTACTTCGGGTATATTTAGTTCCTTTAATTTATGCTTTATGGCTGAAATATTGAGCGTATCTATATCCCTGTTATTCATTTGCAGTACAAATACTTTTTCTCTTTCAGTAGTGGATAAAGATCCAAAAGCCAGCAAATAGTAAGTTTTGTTATGTTCTAACAGGTTAGAAGCCTCAAGGTCAGGCTTTATATTTTTTGGAATTCTTCTCTCACTGCTTTTAAAAATTGTAATGCTGTCCACTACTTTATAGTTACCATCCAGCACAAGTAATTGAGTAGCATCATCTCCAATTACATATAAATGATTATTGTAAAATTCAATAGCTGAAGCAGAAGGAAAATATGTAAGGTTTTCAGATTTTAACAACTGAAGTTGCTCATTGCAAACGCTATTTTGTATCGAAAGAATTAGGATAACCCCCAGATTTAATCTGCTGAACTTTTTCATGCACTTCACTTTTCAACTGATCCATATAATCTGCAATCTTTTTGCCAAGCACCTCGTCGCTTACTGCAAGAATTTTTGCTGCAAGAATTCCCGCATTCTTAGCCCCATTGAGTGCAACAGTAGCCACAGGCACTCCATTCGGCATCTGTAAAATAGATAAGATAGAATCCCATCCTTCTGTGGCATTTGATGAAGATTTAACAGGGATTCCTATAACAGGCAAAGTAGTCATAGATGCAACCATCCCCGGTAGATGAGCTGCTCCGCCTGCGCCTGCAATTATTATTTTTAACCCCCGCTGCTGTGCAGTTTGCGCATACTCAAACATACGCTCTGGTGTACGGTGTGCGGATACTACTGTTAGTTCAAACTTAATTTCAAATGATTTCAAAACATCTGCAGCAGCTTGCATTACAGGAAGGTCGCTGTCGCTGCCCATGATAATGCCAACGAGTGGATTCATATAGGTGAAATAGGCTACAAAGAAAAGGGAATTTTAAGCCCTCTCCTTCGGAGAGGGTTTGGGAGAAGCCACTATCTCACAAAATCTCCCCTCAACCTAAGCAATTCCGTCTCTGCAACTTTCAAATTATACCGTGCAGTTATTAAACGGTTGTAGGCTTCCTCAAGACTTCTTTGAGCTTCGCGTAGTTCCAGAAATGTGGTAGCAGCTAAACGATAACGCTCCCGTGCAATAAAAAGATTTTCCTGTGCTAATAAAATGTTTGATTCCTCAAGAGCTAAAGCCTGCTTTTGTAACTGGTATGCTGTAAACGAATTGGCCAAACCTGTATTTATCAATGATAATTGATTATTATAGATCAGTTCCCGATAGTTTACATCCAACTCAGCCTGCTTAATTAACCTGCGTGCATTGAAGCCATTGAAAATAGGAACAGTTGCAGTTACACCATAATTTAATCCCCTGTTCATGCTAAATAAAGGCTGTGTGGGATTTACAACTGAATTATTGTTATTACGGCTGAAATTGTAAGCAGAAGTAAGAGAAACAATGGGAAATCTTTCTGCCCTTCTTTCCCTTACTGTTAAACCGGCAATATCAATATTTTTTCTTGCCAGTTGTAATTGTGGACTTGATTGTTCAATGCCAGCGTGTACTTCTGCCAGGGTAATATTCATTTGTACCGGTATGGTATCACTCACTTTATAATCTGTGGGTGGTGCTACGTTCATTAAACGGTTGAGTTGTTGCTTTAACTGAGTAATTTGAGTAAGAGCATTTAGTTGTGCCGCCTTTTGGGCATTAAGATCAATTTGTGCCTGCAATACATCTGGTTTTACACCTACACCAATATCCAACCGGTATTGGGCTAATCTTAAACGGTCAGCATTTACCAGCATTTGTTCTTCAACAGTTCTTAGTTGCTGTTTCTGACGAACAATATTGTAGTAATTAACAATAACATCTGCAATGGTGTTATTCATTTGTTCTTTTATCACTATGGAACCCAGCCGCACATATTCTTCGGCTTTAGCCCTTGTAGCAAACATTCTGAAACCGTCAAATACCGTCCAGTTTAGTCCTACAGATGCATTTATATTATTGGACTGAATGCCACTCCGATTGCGCTTTGTACCATCTGCCAGTGTTACATTTTGGGCATTGTTGTTAAAAAGAATCGTACCATCCCCATTAACCCGTGGAAGAAAAGCATAATCACGGTAAGAATAATCCAGGGCTGCAACTGCAGAGTCATTTCTTGCCAAAATGATATCGTAGTTGTTTTGCAATGCAGTGCCAATAGCTTCTTCAACGGTTAAAGAATCGTCTGCAACTATATCTTGTGCAAATAGCCTGAAATTAATAAGTAATAAAAAGCAAATTATTTTCCAACGCATAAATAAAAGTTTAGGCTGGCGCCAGCTCCTTTTCTTCTTTTTCTACAGTAACAATTTCTAAATTATCCAGCTCGCTTTTCTTTTTCTTAGTGGATAGATAAGAATACATAGCAGGAATAACAAACAGGGTTAATATCAATGAAAAAATTATCCCTCCAACAATTACAACTCCCAAAGGAATGCGGCTTGTTGCAGCAGCACCTAATGATAATGCAATCGGCAAAGCGCCTAAAGCCATTGCCAGACTTGTCATTAAAATAGGCCGCAACCTTTGAGTTGCAGAATAAATTGCTGCTTCGGTTTTTTCCATTCCTTTCAACCTGTTTTGGTTTGCAAATTCCACAATTAAAATCCCGTTTTTGGTAACAAGACCAATGAGCATGATCATTCCTATTTGTGAAAAAATATTTAGCGTATGACCAAATATCCAAAGTGATAATAACGCACCCGCAATAGCCAGTGGTACAGTAACCATTATTATAAACGGATCTATAAAACTTTCGAACTGCGCAGCAAGTATGAGAAATATTAACGCCAAAGCCAGAAAGAATGCAAAGCTCGTATTACTGGAGCTTTCTGAATAATCACGCGAAGAGCCTGAAAGTGCAGTAGAAAACGTCTCATCTAATAATTGGTCAGAAATTTCTTCCATTGCTTTAATGCCTTCACCCACAGTTCTGCCTGGTGCCAGGCCGGAAGATATGGTGGCAGATTTAAAACGATTGAAGTGATAAATATTAGAAGGCGAAGTTTCTTCACTCATTGACACCACATTGTCCAGGCTAATCATCTGTCCGGTTGCATTACGTACATAGATGCTTTTTAAGTCAGTAGGATCGTCACGATCGGAACGTTCTACCTGACCTATTACCTGGTATTGTTTACCTTCTTTAGTAAAATAACCCAGCCTGCGATTGGTTAATGCCATTTGCAGGGTTTGCGAAATATCTTCTACAGACACCCCTAATTCACTTGCTTTCAGACGATCTACATTGATGCGGAGTTCGGGCCGGTTAAATTTCAGATCCACGTCCACACCCTGAAAAATGGGATTTTTATTGGCTTCTTCTAAAAAGCGGGGGATGACAGCAGACAACTTATCGAAATTGTTGTTTTGAATAACAAACTGTACTGGTTGTCCGCCACGCCGGTTTACCTGAATGGTTTGTTCTTCTATAGCAAACGCTCTGCCTTCATTAAATTTTGGAAGGTTGCGGTTGATCATCCCTACAATTTCTTTCTGTGTACGTTCCCTCTCTTCAGGCTCTGTTAATACCACACGTATAAAACCGCTATTGGAACCACCAGAACCACTAAAGCTCGGGGCAGTCATAGATGTTAATTTAATTTTTTCGGATACGGAGTCCATAATGAAATTTGAAAGCTTGTCCATGTATTTATCCATGGCATCATACGCAGTGCCCTCAGGTGCCGTTACCTGCAGACGAAACTGGCTGCGATCTTCCATAGGGGCCAGTTCTGAGGGAATGTCCTTGCCGATGAAGTATATAAGTCCCCCACAAACAGCAATAACGACAAATGCTAACCACCGCACTTTCATAAACCTTGTAAGGGCATTTTGATAACTGTTCTCCATCCATCTGAAAAAAGGCTCAGTTTTATCATAAAACCAGGAATGCTTGTGCACCTTCCGTGTCATCTTTACATTCAGTACTGGCGTTAACGTAAGAGATACAAATGCAGAAATCAATACAGCGCCAGCCACCACCATTCCAAACTCACGGAATAACCGGCCTATAAATCCTTCCAGAAAAATAATTGGCAGAAATACAACAGCCAGTGTGATGGAAGTAGCAATAACAGCAAAATAAATTTCTTTTGAACCTTCCTTAGCGGCCTGCCACTTATTCATTCCACGTTCCATTTTTTTATAGATATTCTCTGTTACAACAATTCCATCATCCACCACCAGGCCGGTAGCCAGTACAATAGCCAAAAGCGATAATACATTAATGGTGAAACCGCAGAGGTACATTATAAAAAAAGCGCCAATCAGAGAAACAGGAATGTCTATCAGTGGCCGGATAGCAATAAGCCAGTCGCGGAAGAATAGGAAAATGATCAGGATTACCAGTACAATAGAAATTAATAGTGTGTCCTGCACCTCCGAAATTGAACGTTTGATGAACTTGGTTTGGTCAAAGCCTATGTCCAGCTTTATATCTTTCGGTACTTCTTTCTTTACCTGTTCAAATCGTTTAAAAAACTCATTGGAGATGGATACATAATTGGAGCCGGGTTGCGGTATAATTGCCAGAACAATCATGGGAGTGCCACTTTCTTTTAAAACAGTTTCTTCATTCTCTGGTCCCAGCACTGCTTCGCCAATATCTTTTATCCGCACATCGGCGCCATCAGCATTTTGAATAATGATATTATTGAACTCCTCCTCTGTGTACAGCCGTCCGAAGGTACGTACCGTTAATTCCGTTGCATTGCCCGAAATTTTTCCGGAAGGCAGTTCCACATTTTCCCGCAAAAGAGCCCGTTGCACATCAGCGGGTGTCAGGTTGTAGGCTCTTAGTTGTTCCGGGTTGAACCATACACGCATGGCATACCGCTTTTCACCCCAGATGCGAACCCCGCTTACTCCCGGGATGGTTTGCATGCGTTCCACCAGCACATTATTTGCGTACTCAGTTATTTGCAATTGATTGCGGGTATCGCTTTGCACCGTCATCCCAATGATAGGGTCGGAAGAAGCATCTGCCTTTGATACAACAGGCGGCGCATCCAAATCGGACGGCAGGGAACGGGTGGCCTGCGATACCTTATCGCGGACATCGTTAGCCGCGGTTTCAAGGTCGGCGCCTAATTCAAACTCCACATTGATATTGCTGGAACCCGAAGTGCTGGAAGAAGTAAGGTTTTTTACACCCGCAATGCCATTGATGGCTTTTTCCAGTGGCTCTGTTATTTGCGATTCAATCACATCCGGATTAGCGCCGGGGTATGAAGTGCTTACACTGATATTTGGCGGGTCAATAGCCGGGAAATCTCTTACACCCAAAAATTTAAATCCTATTACTCCAAACACCACAATAAGAACATTTACCACAACTGCAAGAACAGGACGCCTTAAACTTATTTCTGATATATTCATAACTCACGTCTCCAATAAGAGATAAAAGTTTATAATTTATTAATCTTCTGCAGGTACCTATCTTTTCACAAAGAATAATAATGTATTTTGTTTATTTTAATTCTTACCTCATTGAAGCCCTTGCAGAAGTATCCTGTGCAGCAGGTGCAGATGTGCCATTTACCACTTTTCCCAGCATCACTTTTGCATCTGGTTTCAAACTTAAAAGTCCTGTAATTAAAATGGTATCTCCTGCTTTTAACCCACTGGTAATTTGAACATTGGATGAGTCGCGAACACCGGTTACCACATCCACAAATTTTGCTGTACCATTCTCATACCTGTAAACTTTTTTGCCCCTTGCCTGCGGAAGTATTGCTTGTGAAGGCACTACAATCGCATTTTCATCAGGCTCAAAGCTTAATTGAACTTTTGCAAAATTACCAGGCGTTAATCCTGCCTGGTTGCCTTGTACTGCAGCTCTAACCTGCAAGCTCCTTGTAGTTTCTGCAACACTGGATTCTGTGGCGCTAATACGGGCAGTATAATTACGATCACTACCCCCGGTTTTGAAATTTATGTACTGGCCTAACTTCAGCCGGTTGCTGTATTTTTCAGGTACAGTAAAATCTATTTTTAAATTACTTGTCTGGCTAATAGTTGTCAGCGTGGTTTGGGGAGTAACATAAGCACCAGGACTAATCAGCTTCAAGCCCAGCTTGCCACTGAATGGTGCTCTTACTTGTGTTTTAGCAATTTCTGTACTAATAATAGAAAGGTCAGCACGAATATTATTTACTTCCAGTAAACGCATATCATAATCCTGCCGGCTGATACCCTGAATTTTAAGCAATTGTGCAGAACGATTTTCATTTTGTTGTGCAATTTTTAATTGAACAGCAAGCTTTCTACGTTGAGCCTGTAGATCTGCGTCATTCAATTTGGCAAGAAGAGCACCTCTTCCTACATGAGATCCTTCTTTAAAATAAAGCCTTGTAATGAGACCAGATACCTCAGGATGTATTTCTGTTGTTTCATTTGCCACAATCGTTCCCGACATTTCTATATTATCAAATACCGTTTGTGTTTTTACTATGTAGGCATCAGCCCTTAATGGCGGACGCTTTTCACCACCGTCTTTTTGTTGCCGGTCAGCTTCCTTTTTCCTTTTGCTGCTACAGGAAATAAAGATTATAGTTAATGAAAAAACGAGAACTAAGAAATATACGAAGCGGAATTGAATCACGAAATAGCAATTTTAAAATGAGTTGGCAAAAATAGACACTTATCCGGAGTATCCCATTTGTAAGTATCGCCAATACAGGCTGAATTAACGTTAATTAACTATAGAAAAACTTAAAGCACACCATATCAGGTGGAAACAGATAACAACTGTTTTACTTTATGGGCATTATGAATAAGGTCTTGTTTGTCCTTGCATAAAAAAGTAACATGACCCATTTTCCTGCCAGGCTTTGTTTCCTGCTTTCCGTATAGGTGTATAAAGGCATTTTCAATTTGTAAGATTTCATTTAAGCCTGAGTATTTTAAAGGTCCTGAATTACCATTACCAATAATATTTATCATCAGAGATGGCAGAATAGCTTTAGTATTACCCAGGGAATAACCAAGAATTATCCGCCACAACATATCAAACTGTGAGCAATAATGGGCTTCGATTGTATGATGCCCGCTGTTATGTACACGAGGGGCGATTTCATTTACAAAAATATCATTCTTATCGTCTACAAATAATTCCACCGCAAACACCCCTGCTGAATTAAAGCTTCTTACAACCGACGAAGCAATTGCTTCAATCTTCCAAAGCACATTTTCGGTTAGTTCTGCCGGACAAAGCTGGTAATCTAATAAATTAAGATCTTTATTAAACACCATTTCAACCGGCGGATAAAGTGCTGTTTTTCCATTAAGGCCAACAGCAACCATTTGTGCTATTTCTTTTTTTATAGAAACTTTTTTTTCCAACACTGCTGATGCATCAAAGCCTTTCTGCAAATCATCTTCAGTAAATAATAGTTGCACACCACGACCATCATAACCCCCTTCCGCTAATTTATGTACTGCCGGAAGAAAATTTGATTGTTCCTGCAATTGCTGAAGATTGTTGGTAATAATAAATTCAGATGTAGGAATCCCGTGCTCTTTAAAATATTGCTTTTGAAAAATCTTATTTTTAATAATACGCAACACAGCTGGCTTGGGGTAAACCTTTACTCCCTCAGTTTCCAGTTTTTCCAAAGCGTCAATGTTTACGTTTTCCATTTCAATGGTGATGGCATCCAGTCCTTTTCCGAAGCTGTAAACAGCATCAAAATTGCGTATGTCGCCTTTGGTAAAATATCGGCAAAGCTGTGCAGCCGGACATTCTTTGTCATTTTCCAAAACATGTACTTCCACATGGTAATTACCACTGGCCTGCAGCAACATACGGCCTAATTGCCCGCCTCCTAAAATTCCTACTCTTTGCATGCAGCGAAAATACTCCCACATTTTCTCTGTTAGAAGATTATACTCTTTTCTTTTCTTGCATCTTTCCTCTCCACTTTTTCTCTTGAAAGAAAAAGTGGATCAAAAAGTTCAAGGCAAAAACAAATGCTCCGCTGTTTTTGCCGTGCCATTGCACAATGAAGCACTCTTTTTAGAAAATTGGAGATTCTGTGATATGATACAGCTCGTGTTATTTGGGAATACTGCAGACGCTGTATTCCGCTAATCTTTTTCATAAAACTTAATGTACATAGCTAATGCGGAATAAGGCGTATTAGACTCTCCTTGATCGTTTAAAAGTGAATTACCAGATCAGTTCTTGATGAAGTATAAAAAATATATAAGCGCCTTTTTCCCGCCGAACTTAGTGATTAAGAGTAAAAAGAAACGGTAAGCGGGAAAACAGCGCCTTTAGTTCTCTCGCATAGCACGTGGCAAGCAGTACGATATAATACAATGATTCAACAACAACATGCTCAATAAGAAGAGTGTCCACCTGCGTTGGCCGGCAATTCAGGCGGAGCCATTTGAATTGCCTTGACTTTTTTGTTACTTTTTGTGTCTAAGACAAAAAGTAAATTGACCAGGTTTATGGTTTGCAATTTGCAGCTAAACCACCATGCACTTGCTAAACACTGCAAAAGACTTAGACGCACTGCTTGAAGATATAAGAGACAAGCGTGTAGTAATGCTTGGTGAAGCCTCGCACGGTACGCATGAATACTACACCTGGCGCACCGCCATTTCCAAAAGATTGATAGAAGAGAAAGGCTTCAACTTCATCTCGGTAGAAGGCGACTGGCCGGACTGCTATAAGATCAATCGTTATGTAAAAGCATATTCTGATGCCGGGAATCATATAAAATCTGTACTGAAAAACTTCGACCGCTGGCCTACGTGGATGTGGGCTAACTGGGAAGTTGCAGCCCTTACAGAATGGTTAAAAGATCACAACAAAAAATTACCTGCTGATAAAAAAGTTGGTTTTTACGGACTTGATGTGTACAGCCTGTGGGACTCCATGAAAGCAATGGTAAATTATTTGGAAAATGAAGATCCGCAGGCGGCACAAACTGTAAAAAAAGCAATTCAATGTTTTGAACCCTTTGAACAAAATGAACAGTTGTATGCCCGCCATTCTTTAACACAACATTCCTGCCGCGACAAAGTCTTAGCACTTTTAAAAGAAATTCGAATGAAAGCTCAATTTCTGGATGGTGACAGGGAAGCAGGTTTCAACACCGAACAAAATGCACTGATTGCGGTGAATGCAGAAAAATATTATAGCACCATGATGAGCTTTGACAATGAAAGCTGGAATGTGAGGGACACACACATGATGGAAACATTGGACAGACTGATAAATTTTCACGGGCCTGCATCAAAAGGTATTGTATGGGAGCATAATACGCATATTGGCGATGCACGGGCTACAAATATGAAAAATGCGGGAATGGTGAACATTGGTCAGCTTGCAAGAGAGCAATATGGAATGGATAAAGTATACCTTGTTGGATTTGGTTCTTACAAAGGAACAGTAATAGCTGGTGATGAATGGGGGGCACCCATGCAGGAAATGAAAGTGCCCGCAGCACGGGAGGGCAGCATGGAGCATCTTCTGCACACTGAAAAAGCCCACAACCACTACCTTCTCTTTAATGATACAGGGTTGCAGGAAAAATATAAAAAAAGAATTCCGCACCGTGCAATTGGAGTAGTTTATCATCCGGAAAGGGAGCGGTTTGGCAACTATGTGCCCTCAGTAATGCCGGAGCGGTATGATGCATTTATTTACCTTGACGAAACCAGCGCTTTGCATCCATTGCATTTAAAACCTCATGATGAAAAAATCCCGGAGACTTATCCGTTTGGTTTTTAGATGAGAGAAGAGTAGGGGTGGAAGGAAAAGCCAAAAATTGAACTGACTAGAAAGCTTAATCCTGTTTCGGATAATTTGGGTTTGGGGGACGTTTCAAAATGGTGAAGACAGTATAGAACTCAAGATTGCTTCGTTCCTGGCAATGACGTTCGAGTGCAATGATGTTCGGTTGGTAGGTTATCTCCTTCTCGCAATGAGGTTTCTGAATGGTTTTCTTGCTGCCTTTCAAAAGGTAGGAGATGTGGAAACCAGTTCAGCATGACAAACTAATATTATTCATCTGTCATTCCGACGAAGGAGGACTGACAGGCAAGGGCGCTGGATGCCGGGGCGGCGCGCCAGGCCTTCCCTATCTTCCGGAG
>JBHENB010000019.1:0-20123 GCA_046262255.1 Chitinophagaceae bacterium | reverse complement strand
GCATACATGTCGCTATTGGTTGATGAAACAACACTTATAACCCGAGTGAGCAAAACTATGTCACTCATCAATCAAGTTGTGCAGGGAGCAAAGGAATATCGTTAGAAGTTATTATGACCTGTATTTTATTCGGTGCCAGCCCTTACAAACATTAAAAAAAGTTCTTTGTCATTGGAGCGGTCACCTCTGCTTCTTGATTCTTTATTGTCTGCCAAAATAATTTGTAGAATAATTATGAAAAGTTATGCCATAGTAAGTCGGGTTGATTTTGAAGAAGGTAAATCCGTGCGTAAATTTGCTGAATAGGATTACCAGGCGTAGAAGGGAGTGACACAACAGTTGTTGATTTACAAATATGTAGCTGGTACCAAAATAAAAAAGTAACAAACATGCTAACGGCAACTCAGGAAAAACAAAAAATACAATCTCAGACCGATTTTTTGCCCCTTTACGGAACTGATTATGTTGAATTTTATGTAGGTAATGCCAAACAGGCGGCACATTATTATATGAGCGCCTTTGGCTTTCAGGCTTTGGCTTATGCAGGACCAGAAACAGGAATAAACGATAAGGTGAGTTATGCTGTGCGCCAGCATAAACTCACGTTTGTATTAACAACACCCGTGCGGCTAAATAATGAAATTGCTGACCATGTTTATAAGCATGGCGATGGCGTAAAAGCGCTTGCGCTACTGGTTAACGATGCTGCGGATGCATGGGAACAAACAACCAAACGCGGTGCAAAAAGCTATGCAATTCCTCAAAAGCTTACCGACAATGAGGGAGAAGTAGTCATCAGCGGCATTCATACCTATGGCGAAACTGTTCATCTGTTTATACAACGGAGAAATTACAACGGCATTTTTATGCCCGGTTTTAAAAAATGGGAGAATGAATTTTTCAAACCCGCAGATACAGGTTTACAATATGTAGATCATTGCGTAGGTAATGTTGGCTGGAACCAAATGAATGTATGGGTAAAGTTTTATGAGGAAGTAATGGGATTCAGGAACATTTTAACCTTTGATGATAATGACATCTCTACAGAATATTCCGCCCTGATGAGCAAAGTAATGAGTAACGGTAATGGTTATGTGAAATTCCCAATAAATGAACCGGCAGAGGGTAAAAAGAAATCGCAGGTGGAGGAATATTTAGAATTTTATAATGGCGAAGGTGTGCAGCATGTGGCCATGGCAACAAAAGATATTGTAGCAACCGTTAGTGAATTACGCAGCCGTGGTGTAGAGTTCTTGCAGGTACCTACTTCCTATTACGACGATTTATTAGACAGGGTAGGGCACATTGATGAAGACCTGGGGCCATTGAAACAATTAGGCATTTTGGTGGACAGGGATAATGAGGGATATTTATTGCAACTGTTTACAAAACCGGTGCAGGACAGGCCGACACTTTTTTTTGAGATTATTCAGCGCAAAGGAGCTAAAAGTTTTGGAAAAGGTAACTTTAAAGCTTTGTTTGAAGCTATAGAAAGAGAACAAGAGGCAAGGGGAAATTTGTAATTTTTGAAAACTTTTAGATTTTATTAGGTAACCTTGTTCTGGAAAAGTCCATGTACGTATAAGAATATGAAAAACCTTTTTAGTGTTTTAAGCATAGTTCTGCTTACTACAACAGTATTTGCGCAAACAAGTACCCCCTCTACTTTTATTGATTTTCAAAAAACTTTGCCACGGCCCGGCGATGCGCTAAAACGAAAGGAAGATACCTTACAAAAACAATTTCAGGCAAAGGGTTTGGTTTGGCCTGCGAGGTATATTTACATCCGTTCTTTTAAATACGATAGCCAATTAGAGATTTGGGTAAAGAACAACCGCAAAGAGCAATACAAATTATTTAAAACATACCCCGTTTGTGCATTAGCTGGCAGTTTAGGGCCAAAAAGAATGGAAGGTGATTACCAGGTGCCCGAAGGTTTTTACTATATAAATGAATTCAATCCAAGAAGTAACTATCACCTGTCATTAGGTTTAAATTATCCTAATGCCTCTGACAGACTTTTGAGCGATGCCCAGCGTCCGGGTGGAGACATTTATATACATGGAAGTTGTGTAACGGTTGGCTGCATTCCTGTAATGGATGCACAAATAGAAGAGATATATATCTTAGCCGCACATGCAAAAAATAAAGGACAGGACTTTATTCCCGTGCATATATTTCCAATAAGATTCAACAATAAAAGAAGTATTGCTTATCTGGCTCAGCTAACTAAATCAGATCCGCAGTTGAAAATGTTTGCAGAAACATTAGAAAGCGTATATGATCATTTTGAAATTACCAGGCAATTACCTGTTATCATGACCAATTCACAGGGAAATTATATTTTTAGTGGTTTATCTAAGAAAGTACCTCCGCCACCTCCACCCCCAAGAGTAAAAAGAGTGCCCGATCCTCACCGGTTCAGAAACATCACAAATATTGCAGATGTGATTAACATCTGGCCGGAATTCCCGGGTGGAGGAGAAAATTTTCTTAAGTACCTGCAAACTATTGGTAAAGCAGTGGTTTCTTCTTTACCGCAAGGAACAAAAAAAGCTTATGTGCAGGTAGAGTTTATTATAGATGTGGACGGCACTCCGGTGAACTTTAAAATAGTGAAAGGTGTTAATGAAGATTTTGATGATAAACTACTGGATATAATGGAGAAAATGCCTGTATGGAAACCTGCTATTTTACAAGGCGATTTTGTTGCAAAAAAGATCAAACAAACTTTTGCAATTGAATAAGAGCATCTCTAAAAACTATGTCAGCCTAACAAAATCTTTATTTCTAAAATAAAAGTTTTTCAAAAGATGCTCTTATTAATTTCTGCACCAGCTATTCAGATAAAAGCATTTGAACGGTTTCCGGTGTTTGCTGTTTAAGAACAATTTTTTTGTTCCTGGTTAACTCATTCAAAATGGCCTGATTGTAATGCCGGATAGTGAGCAACATCAAATTTCTGCTTACCAGTACATTAAAATGTTCTGAAGCAGATAATGCAAATTTTTCTACCTTTTCCGGATGCTCATCTACTACGCACAACAAGCTTATTGCAGCATTTTGAGTTAAATTGGGTTTGAACTTCAGAGCTTCAAATATTTCATACACACTGGCAGTTGGTCCTTCACCAACAAACGAAAAATCTTTAGAAGTCAACTGTACCAAAGCCTGATTTTCCTTATACACAATAATAGGAGGGAGCGGATGAATATTTTTGTTATTAATAACTGTACCTCCTGCGTCAGGATGCAAAAAGGACCTTACATATAATGGTATATTTTTATTTTGTAGCGGCTTAATTGTTTTGGGATGAATAACCTGAGCTCCGTAATAAGCCATTTCAATCACTTCCCGGTAGTTCAATTCACTTATTAATTCTGCTTTTGCGTACTCTTTAGGATCTGCATTCATTACACCAGGAACATCTTTCCAAATCGTTTGGCTTTCTCCATTCAGAAGATTGGCAAAAACAGCCGCGGTATAATCACTGCCTTCTCTCCCCAATGTGGTGCTTTCATTTTCGTCAGTAGCTGCAATGAAACCTTGTGTAAGCACAATATTTGTGTGATCGAAAAGTGGCTGAACATTATTTTGCACTTTTTCCGCAGTAATGTTCCAATCTATTTTTGCATCTCTAAAGTTGTTATCAGTTCGTAAAACATCCCGCACATCCAGCCATCGATTTTTTATGCCAGAAGCATTAAGGAATTGACTGATAATGGATGTAGAAAGCAACTCACCAACACAAACTATCTGGTCATAATAATAATCATAATTACGAACAGGTTTATCATGGAGCAGCCATTCTACTTCCGTAAAAAAATCTTGTAATTGTTGCGGTGAATCAATAGCCAGATCTTTTATTACCAGGAGGTGTTCTTCTTTAATTTTTTGAAAAAGTTGCAGCGCATCTTTTTTATTTCCGTCATAAAAAGCTCCCGCCACTTTTTCCAGGGCATTGGTTGTTTTGCCTATTGCAGAAACAATAATCAGCAGTTTATCCGCACTGTAAGTTTTAAGAATAAGAGCCACATTTTTTATTCTTTCTATTGTATTTACCGATGCACCGCCAAACTTAAAAACCTTCATGCACAAGAAATTTGGCGCAAAGATGATTCTTTGTTGCATAGCAAACAAAGCATATGCAATCCACATTTGTAGTGCAATACTAAGAGCCGAAAATGTAAAAGTTAGCGGCTGTTGGCTACACCATTTTAACACTTACTTTTGTTGGCCAACAAACATGAATGCATGCGGACAGTAAACAGAAATATTCTTACCCTTGATGAATTTACTATTGAATCTCTGCGGCAGTTCCCTCAAGCCACAGGTGAGCTAAGCACACTATTGCGAGATATTGGCCTTGCTGCAAAACGTGTAAATGTGGAAGTAAATAAAGCCGGATTAGTGGATATTTTAGGTGATGCCGGAACGGTGAATGTCCAAGGCGAAGAAGTGAAGAAGCTGGATGTGCATGCTAATACACAATTTGTGGGTGTGCTTAAAAGAGGAATTAGTTGTGCCGGTGTTGCCAGTGAAGAATTAGATGATTACATAGCATTTGACGATGATGTGAGCAGGAAATCTAAATATGTATGCCTTTTTGATCCCCTGGACGGCAGTGGTAATATTGATGTAAATGTATCTATAGGTACAATTTTTAGCATTCACCGTAGAGTAACTGAAAGAGGCACTGTGGTAACTAAAGAAGATTTTTTACAGCCCGGACGTAACCAGGTAGCTGCAGGATACATTGTTTACGGGTCATCAACCATGCTGGTGTACGCAACCAAGCGTGGTGTTAATGGTTTTACACTCGATCCTTCCATTGGTGAGTTTTGCTTAAGCCATCCTGATATTAAATGTCCGGAAAATGGCAAGATTTACTCGGTAAATCACGGTAACTTTTTTCAGTATGATGATAGTGTAAAAAAATACATCAATATATGCCAGCACAAAACAAAAGCTGATGGTGGCCCTTACTCGCAAAGATATATTGGCAGCATGGTTGCCGATGTACATAGAAATTTAATCAAGGGTGGCATATTTATGTATCCGGGTACAACCGATAAACCAAAAGGAAAGCTTCGGTTATTATATGAGTGCAACCCGTTTGCTTTTATAGTAGAAGTTGCAGGCGGCAAAGCAACTAATGGCGATGGGCCTATCCTGGATATACAACCAACAGAACTGCATCAGCGTACACCCCTTTTTATAGGCAGCAGACAAATGATGGAAGAATTGGAAAATTGTCTGCATTACAGCAGTGAAAAAGTTTATGAATGAAAAACGCCATTATCTCCGTACAAAATTTAGTGAAGAACTATGGCAATTTTAAAGCGGTTAAAGGAATCAGTTTTGATGTTTATGAAGGTGAGATATTTGGTTTGCTTGGCCCGAACGGAGCCGGCAAATCAACAACACTTGAAATAATTGAAACACTTCGGGAAAAAACAAATGGAAAAGTAACCGTTGATGGCTTTGATCTGGATACGCATCCTAATGCCATAAAAAAAATCATTGGAGTGCAATTGCAATCCAGTGGGTATTATCCTGGCTTAAATCTTACTGAACTAATACAACTTTTTGGAGGTTTATATAACAGAAAAGTGGATCCGTTGCAATTGCTTGGTCTTGTTAATTTGAAAGATAAAGCAAAGGCAAAATTTAAAGAATTAAGTGGCGGGCAGAAGCAACGTTTTTCTGTTGCTACTACATTAATCAATGAGCCAAAGATTATTTTTTTGGATGAACCTACTACAGGTTTGGACCCGCAGGCACGGCGAAATTTGTGGGACCTGGTAAAAAATATCCGTGAAAGGGGAACAACCGTAATAATTACCACACATTACATGGACGAAGCTGAATATTTGTGCGATAGAGTTGCAATTATAGAAGAAGGAAAAATTGTTGCATTAAACACTCCCGATAAATTAATAGATGAATTAGTTGCAACGGGATTTGAAAGACCAAAAGAAGTAAAGAAAGCAAATTTGGAAGACGTGTTTATTGCATTGACAGGGCATTCTCTGAGAGAAGAATAGGCCCCTCTAAATCTCCCCGATGGGGAGACTTTTGACATTCTGAAACACTGAAAATCATACAAAGATCAGTCTATCCAACAATCCAAGTTACTTTCATAACTACAA
Organism: Chitinophagaceae bacterium; assembly: GCA_046262255.1. Classification (GTDB taxonomy): domain Bacteria; phylum Bacteroidota; class Bacteroidia; order Chitinophagales; family Chitinophagaceae; genus Flavisolibacter. The sequence continues at coordinate 13,971 of JBHENB010000019.1, read as the reverse complement.
ACTACAAATCATAAACCAAAAAAACTTTTTTATGTCTGACCCACGTTATCCAATTGGAGAATATGTTCCACAACCGTTTTCTGATGAATTAAAAGAGCAATGGTTAGCAGATATAAAGTTTCTTCCGCAACTTTTGGAGAATGCAATTAATAACTTAGATGAGCATCAACTGCAAACTCCGTACAGAGATGGTGGTTGGACAGCTCATCAACTAGTACATCATATCGCGGACAGCCACATGAATGCATATATCCGCTTCAAATTAGCATGTACAGAAAAGAATTTTACCATACAACCGTATGATGAAAAACTTTGGGCCACTACAACAGATGTACAGAATCTTCCGGTAAATATTTCCGTTACATTATTACATGCATTACATCGCCGCTGGTATGAATTTTTACTTTATTTGTCCGGTGCAGACTGGCAGAAAACAGCTTATCATCCTGAATATAAAAAACAGTTTACACTTTGGCATTTATTGGGTATGTATGCGTGGCATAGCCGCCATCATGTAGCACATATCACAAACTTGAGGAAAAGAATGGGATGGGGAATAAGTTAATAGTCAGTAGTTATTAGTGAATAGTGATCCTTATAAATATTGTATGATGAAATGGAAAGTATTGGAATCGGACTATTTATTTAAAGAACCCTGGTTAACTATACGTAAAGACAAATGCGAAATTCCCAATGGAAAGATCATTCCGGCTTTTTATATAAACGAATATCCTGAATGGGTAAATGCGTTTACACTGACAAAGGATAATAAAGTAGTAATGGTAAAGCAGTACCGCCATGGTATTGGTGAAATAGGAATTGAGCTGCCGGGCGGAGTTGCTGAAAAGGATGAAACACCGGAAGAAGCTGTAAAACGTGAAGTAAAAGAAGAAACAGGCTATGAGTTTGAATCATTTACATATCTGGGAAAAATTTGTGCAAATCCATCTACTACCAATAACTATATGCACATGTTCCTTGCAACGGAAGGAGAGAAAGTAGCGCAACAAGAATTAGACGTCACGGAACAAGTAGAAGTGGAGTTAATGAGCATTAAAGAAGTAAAGCAATTAATAAAAGAAAATAAAATAATACAAAGTCTTCACGTAAATTGTATTTTGTATGCATTAACTCACCTGGGAGAATTAACATATTAATCTACCTCACCAAAAAGTTGCTTATCCACTTCGGCAACCAAAAAAATACTTCCGCAAACTATTATTAAGTCATCGAGAGCAGCATTATCAAGAGCCTGCTTTAGGGCAGCATTTACATTTTTATAGGTAGTGCCTTGAAGATGATATTTTAATGCATTCCCATGTAAAATCTCAGCATGTAATGCCCTGGGAATATTTGCCTGCGTAAAGTAATATCCTGCATCTGCAGGTAACAACTTCAATATTTCATCAGGGTCTTTGTCCCTCACCATTCCAAATACAATATGTAGATTTTTAAATCGAATGTGGTGTAAGTGTTGCAGCATTTCTCTTATGCCGTCTGCATTATGTGCCACTTCTAATACAATCATTGGCATTCGACGGACAACTTCCCAACGGCCATATAGTCCGGTAATTTTTTTTGTGGTTTTCAATGCCTGCTTAACTGCATTTATTTCCAGCTTATATCCTTTAGCTCTTAATAATTCGACTGCCTGTAACACAGTAATTAAATTCTTTAGCTGGTAAGTGCCTGTAAGGTCTAAATCAAACGTGCTGTCGCTATGTACATGCATATCATGAACAGTTGCAGTCAGCAGATCATCATTCAATGCCAAGCTTTTTATCGCATAATTTTCTTCAGCGTAAAAAAGGGGCGAATGCACACTGGTGGCTACCTGGTTAAAAACATCATCAGTTTCAACCTGTTTTTGTCCTATAACTACTGGTATGTCCTCTTTAATAATACCTGCTTTTTCAAAAGCAATTTCCTTCAATGTGTTTCCCAGCATATCCACATGATCCTTACTTATGTTGGTGATTACAGAAACTTCAGGCTTAATAATATTCGTACTGTCCAACCTCCCACCAAGACCCACTTCAATAACTGCAACATCTACACCTTGCTGAGCAAAATATTCAAAAGCCATTGCCACTGTTATTTCAAAAAAAGATGGCTTTATTTCTTCAATCAGCGGCGTTATTCTCCCGACAAAATCTATTACAAAGTCTTCATTGACCATTTCACTGTTTATCTTAATCCTTTCTTTAAAATCATATAAGTGAGGAGAAGTATACAAACCTGTTTTGTAGCCCGAAGTTTGAAGAATTGCTGCCAGCATGTGGCTTACAGAACCTTTACCGTTAGTACCGCCGACGTGAATGCTTTTAAATTTTTTATGTGGGTCATTAAGATGCCTGCAAAGAAGTTTGATGTTTGTAAGATCCTTTTTAAAAGCAGAACTTCCAATGCGGCTGTACATTGGAAGCTTCTTAAATAAATAATTAATTGTTTGCTGATAGGTCACTCAACAAATGTATTTGTTAGAGAAATGGAAAGAAGCGGAAATTTAGCCGCGAACCTTGAAGTTAAAGATAACAGTGCCTTTTTGGCCCCCATCGGAGCTTCCTAACTTTAATTGGAATGCAGACCTGCGTGCAATTTCAATATATTGACGGGTGGATGTAGTAGAACCCCTTGGCTGATAAGAAGCAGAAGTTACTTTTCCACTTGCATCTGCCATAACATCCATTGCAACTTTTGCATTTTCATTAAACTCATCTTCAAAACTCTGGTTGCTTATTTGCAACACTCTTACACCAAAGTTTTTTCTTGGACCAGTATAATCTCTTCCATTAGGGTCACCACCGGGCCTGCCCTGGTCGCCTGAACCACCTGCTATACCTTCGTTGCCACCTCTTTCGTACCTGTCCGCACCATTGCCGCCATTGCCGTTGCCGCCAACTGTTCTTCCTAAAACTGCTTTAGGCCTGGGTGGTGCCTGCGTAACAACAGGTTGTGGGTTATTTGTTCTTACAACTTTATTATCGTTATCTATTTTAGTGGCATTCGGATTAACTACTGCGGGGCGCCTGATGGCAGGAGCATCATTATCAGGCCTGTCATCCGTTTCCACATCTTTTGCATTATCTACTCTTGATTGTACGGGTTGTGGAGGTTGGTAAGCCATTTGTTCCGCTTGTGCAGGTTCACCGGGAAGCATTGGTTGGTCGGGACCAAATCCCTGGTCGCCGCTACCTAAATTTACCTCTATAAAATCCTGTATTACAGGTTGTGTTAAGTTGGGGAGTGGCCATTTTATCAATATGAACAACAATAACAAGGAGCCGGCTGTACCAAAAGTAATAGCAGATGCTCTTACCTTTTTTTGTTTTTCAAATTCGGCGGACATGGATATGGAGTTGTTCATGCAAAGATAGTTTTCAATCTCGGACTTTAAAACGATGTATAAGTTATATAAATTGTATGGTTATAGCAGATGAGTTGTTTTTGTTTTAACATTTAGGTAAACTTTTTTGTCGAAGGCACTGCTACAGTTAGTACCAATCCATTTTTTTTTAATTTAAGGCAACTGGTGCTGGTACTTTACGTTATATAGGAGTATAAGTACTGAATTAACATTTTAAACCTTAAATAAAAACGTATGATCACCAAAAAATTCTGGGTCAAAAAGCTCCTTGTTAGCTTATTGGCAGTCTCTGTGTTTGTTGTTGCGTGTGACAATGATGACGATACCCCGCAGGAAAAGATAACTTTTAACGTGACTGGTACTCTTTCCGGTAGCCAGGAAGTACCGGCAGTAACCACATCAGCTACAGGTAGCGTAACAGGTACTTATAATAAAAACACAAATACTTTAGTGTATTCAGTTACATGGACTGGTTTATCGGGTGCTGCAACGGGGAGCCATATTCACGGGCCTGCAGCCATAGGCGTAAATGCAGGTATTATGGTGGGCTTAACCATTACCACTACCGGGGCAACTGGCGCGGCGGCAGGAACAGTGATACTCACCGACGTGCAGGAAACTGAATTGCTTGCAGGAAGAACATTTGTTAATGTGCATACTGCCTTAAACCCAGGCGGAGAATTAAGAGCGCAATTAACTGCACAATAATATCAATGTGCAAAGTCGCGTTCAAAACTGCCTTTGATGCGCTCCATTGGGGGATTGAAGTAGCCATGCTTTAACCGGGGAAATTCTTGTTGCAGCAATTTTATCAATTTCCTCATGCCTAAGGTTTCCCCGGTTTCAGTTATTCCAATTTTTCCTAAATACCAATCCGGATCAATATTAAAATTGCGCCACTGTATCATGCATAAATCAGTTTCCATTATCAATTGACGTAATGCTTCATATTCCGCAATTGAATCCGTCATTCCGGGAAATACAAAATAGTTAATGGATGTCCAACCATTGTATTGCCTTACCACTTTCAGGCTCTCTATTATATCTTCAAAGTGATAATTATTGGGCCGGTAGTACGGAGTGTAAATTTCACTGCGTGCTGAATTAGTGCTTACACGTATGCTGTTCAGGCCTGCGGCACATAAAGCTTCTACTGCATCAGTTTTAGAACCATTTGTATTGATATTAATGCTGCCTTTATTGGTATGTTTTCTTATTTGTAGGATTGCTTCCCTGATCGTTTCCCACATGAGTAGCGGCTCGCCTTCGCAACCTTGCCCAAAACTGATGATAGGATAGGGAGCAGTTTGCAGGTGTGGTACTGTAAATTCAATAATTTCTTCCACCGTAGGCTTGAAGGCAAGCCTGTCCTGTGTGGAAACGATGGCTTCTTCTTCGGGTTGAAAGGAAATACATCCTATACAATTAGCATTGCAGGCTGGTGAAGACGGCACAGGACATTCCCATCTGCCCATAAAAAAATTACGGGCTGCAGGGCAATGGTAAGTAAGAGCACAGTTATTGGCCAGATGTGCTACCAAACGATTTTGCGGATAAGCTTGTAACAATTGTTGCACCCCTGCATGTATTTTTTGCTGATCAAACCCTGCATGTTCCTGCCGGATGTCCTGTTCCATTCGAATAGCAGGAACATAAAAATTATTGTTGAGCCACCCGGCAGCAGTATAACTAAAGAGAGGTAAAGTCGGAGCACCCCGTAAGGTTTCATACGCAGCAAGATATAGGCCTGTATGTGCCGGTGGAATAAATGCAGCAACTGCCCAGCCTTTGCTGCAAATCTTCATCTTGCCAGTTTTTATATCTATTCCTATGCCTCTTCTTCCGGGTAAATGATAAAGCTGTCCGCCAACAGGTAATTCAATCCATTCATCATTTGCTACAGACAAAGCATCCCACCCGGAACGTCCGGTAGCATAAAGGGAAGTGTCCTCGAAAATGTTTCCATTTTCATCTGAATATAGTAAATAAGGAGAAGAGGTTACAGCCACTATTCAAATGATTTTACTTCAGTAATAGCCGGTTTGTTTTTATCAACCTGTTGCCTGCAAAATTCATTTATTGCATCTATTTCTTCAAAATCCACCTGCTTTAATACTTCCAGTTGCACATATTTTTGATTGGTGCGGAAAATGGTCAGGTAATCAGGACGCATCACAACCTTTTCCAGCACCTGCCACGGAATAAGATGATCTGTAAAAAAGCCTGGTATAGAAATACCATCCTGCTTTACTTCAACTTCAGTAGTTCTAAAAACTTTCTTTTCTGAAAAAAACGATACTAATATTATTACTGCCCATGCAAAAAATAAAACAGACTCAAAAAATTCTATGTTCAACAACAGAATAGCAACTACAATAAAACAAATAAATTGCAGAATACGTAACGGCTGATTGTATTTTGCTGCAACATCTATTTTCTTTCGGAAAAACCCGTACAACAAACTGAATGCACCTGCAAATAATATCAGAATAGTAAAAAAGAAATTATCGTTTTCTGAGTTTTTGTAAACTTTAATAACACTCAGCAAAAGAAAAAGACCAGCCAGAGTATGTAGTAAAGTGGCAGTACGTTTTCTGCGTTCCATTCCATCTATTTTCACGAAAACTTTATGCATGAACAGGATTGCTTTCCACCAGAAAGTTACACAGCTTAAATAATACACGGGCACCTACGTTAGCATCCCAACCAGTTTCACTTGTGCTGATTTCACAAAGGTCAAAAGCTACTATTTGTTTTCCCGCTTTGCGCAAACGCTTTAGTAGATAATAAACCTGCTCGGTTTCAAAACCACCAGGCACGGGAGTGCCGGTACCTGGGCAAAGTTTTGGATCTAAGCCATCAATATCAAAGCTTATATAAACTTTATCAGGCAATTCACTGATTATTTCGTCAGAGATCTCTTTCCATGTATCGCCTGCAAATTGCCGGTTACGTATTTCGCTATCCAAAAAAACTGCAATTCTGTTTTTCTGTTGCTGTACCAGTTCCCATTCACCATAGGAGTAATCGCGAATGCCGGCCTGCACCAATTTGGAAACCTGGGGAATTTCTTTTAATACATTATACATTATGCTTGCATGCGAATAAGTAAATCCTTCATACGTTTCTCTTAAATCACAATGTGCATCAATATGTAAAATGCCGATATCACCATATTTTTCAGCAATTGCTTTTATAAAACCAAAGGGTGTACTATGGTCGCCGCCCAATAAACCAATTAATTTGTCTTTCTCTAAAAGTGCCTTCGTTTCCCGGTAAACCCAATCGTTTAAAAAATAACCTCCTTCGTTCACCTCCTTTAGTGTTTTGCGCATGAACTGATTGTCTTCCACTACATCACCTTTAGAAATATAATCAATATATAATTCTGCCTCTTTACGCAAATAATCGCTTCTCAGCAATATTTTTTGGTCTGTACCCCGCATATAAAAGCCTTGCCGCCAACCATCGGGCACATCAGGATCAAAAAGATCTACCTGAAAGCTTGCTTCAAAGACCTGTTCTGCAGACCGGGCCGTGCCGGAACCAAAACTTACGGTTACCTCCCATGGTACAGGTAATATTATAAGCCGTGCGTCTTCTTCTGTAAAAGGCAGGCCAAAAATGTTATTGTTTGGATTACTGACGTTATTAGGATCAAACTCGGAAAGATCAACCATGCTTTTTTTTAAAACTGTGCAAGATAAGAAGGTTTGCAGTTTAAGATTAAAATTCAGGTTTTCCAGAATCTTTAGTATTGCGATAATTGCAATTCGTAAAGTATAAAAAGGTTATTTGTGCTGATCTAAAGTAGTTTCCTAAATCTCAAAATCTGCAATCGAAAATCTGCAATCTTGCTCTACCTTTGCACCGCAGATTTGATTGTATGAAGAAGACCCAAATAATTTTATTGATACTTGTTATAGCCGGAATAGTCGGTATGTCTTTTTTCATTAAGGACTTAACTACTTATGAAACATTCGGCTCTGCCGCAGGTAAAAAAGACAATTTTGTTGTTGTAAAGGTAAAGCTTGATAAAAGTGTCCCCATAGAATACAACCAGGTTAAAGATCCAAACATGACAGTTTTTTATGGTATTGATCAGGATGGAAAACGCAGTAAAGTGATCTACAAAAACGCAAAGCCTACCGATATGGAGCGCAGCGAGGGAATTGACTTAAATGGTTATATGCGTGATGGCTACTTTGAGTGCACAAAACTCCAAATGAAGTGTCCATCCAAATACAAAGACGATATGAAGGCTGCTGAAAAAAAACTTTCAGGCAATTCTGCTACAGAAGAACGTAAATATTAACTGCTGATGGATTTTGTAGGCGAACAATTGCTTCCCGGAAAGTTGGGTCACTTTTTTGTTTTACTTTCTCTTATTGCTTCACTGGCAGCCACTATAAGCTATTTTTTAGCTACTCGAACAAACGATTCATCACAAAAACTGCACTGGACCAAATTAGCCCGAATCTTTTTTATTACAGAAGCTGTATCCGTTGTGTCCATTTTTGGTTTGTTGTTTTTTATCATCAGCAGTCATCTGTTCGAATATAAATATGCCTGGCAGCATAGCAGCCGTGCTTTGGAACCCAAATATTTACTGAGTTGTTTTTGGGAAGGACAGGAGGGAAGCTTTTTATTATGGAGTGTGTGGCATTGCGTACTTGGGTTAATCATCATTAAGAAAGAAAAAGTATTTGAAGCGCCGGTAATGACAGTGATCAGCTTTGCACAATTTTGCCTGGCTACAATGATCGCAGGACTTTCTTTTTTTGAGTGGAAAATAGGCTCTAACCCATTTGTATTACTGCGCAACGAATTTGATCTGGGTGCACAAATACCCATGCTGAGCATTGCAGAAAATTACAAAAACTATTTATCCTTTATTACAGATGGTAACGACCTGAATCCTCTGTTGCAGAATTATTGGATGGTAATTCATCCACCTGTATTGTTTTTAGGTTTTGCAGCTACAATAGTTCCGTTTGCTTATGCTGTTGCCGGTTTATGGACTAAAAATTTTAACGGGTGGACAAGACCTGCACTTCCGTGGGCTTTGTTTGCAGCAGCAGTGTTGGGGTTAGGTGTTATGATGGGTGCTGCGTGGGCTTATGAGTCTCTGACCTTTGGGGGTTACTGGGCATGGGATCCGGTGGAAAATGCCTCGATGGTGCCATGGCTTATATTGATTGCAGGCATTCATACGTTGCTTATTTACAGGCACACGGGACATTCGTTACGTTCCGCTTTTCTGTTTTTTATTCTCTCTTTTTTATTTGTTCTATACTCTACTTATCTCACCCGCAGCGGTGATTTACAGGATACTTCTGTACATGCTTTTACCGATCTCGGAATGAACTGGCAGTTACGAATGTTTTTATTCTTTTTCATTCTTCCTGCATTTGTTCTTTTTTTCACCCGGTACAAAAAAATACCGCATATAGTTAAGGAAGAAGAAACGTCATCACGTGAGTTCTGGATGTTTGTTGGGTCATTAGTTTTGTTTCTCTCTGCGTTATCCATTATTATCATGACCTCGCTACCGGTGTTTAATAAAATAGTTAGTGCATTTGCAGGGAAAGACACACAGTTATTTAAACCACTGGCTTTTGGTGAAGACACAGTTTTTGCTTACAACCGCATACAAATTTTTGTAGCAGTTATTATCGCTTCACTTACTGCTGTCACTCAATATTTAAAATACAAAAACACCGGAAAGCAATTTATTTTTCAAAGATTACTATGGCCCACCGTTGCTTCCTTGTTGATTGGTGCGTTAGTGTTAGCATTTGGTAATATTAATTACAGAGAATATGGCCTTGGTTATTTAGGGGCAATCTGGCTGGCAGTTGTTATGAGTATTTACGCTGGAATTGCAAATGCTTCTTATATATGGTTAGGCATTAACGGGAGGTTGAAACTTGCCGGCGGTTCTATTGCCCACGCAGGTTTTGCATTAATGCTGGTTGGTATATTAGTATCCTCCTCCAAAAAAGAAGTATTGTCTCATAACACAAGCGGCATTTTTGTACCTCTTGGTGAAGAATCCAAAGAAAAACCCGGTGAGAATCTAACACTGGTAAAGGGGCTCCAAACCGACATGGGCAAATACTGGGTAACGTATGAAAAAGATTCTGCCCATCCGCAAAAACCGCTTTGGTATTATTTTTTAAAATTCGAGAGCAAGGATAAAAAAGAAGTTTTTACTTTAAAGCCCAATGCTTTCATCAATTACAAAGGGAATGAAGGGTTGATGGCAAATCCAGATGCAAGACATTACTGGAACCATGACGTTTTTACATACATCACTTCTTTACCTGACCCTGAAAAAAATAAAGACACCTCTACTTTCCAAACACATAAAATTTCGGTTAGAGATACCATTTTTTACACCAGGGGATTTGCTATACTGGAAAAAGTTACTTCCCGAAATAACCTTCCCGGAGCAGGCTTTAAACCCACAGACAGTGCATCCATTGCCACCATTAAAGTGCATGCAAAAAGCAAATCAGTGTACACGATAGAGCCATTACTGATAAATAAAGGAGGAGCTTTAATGCCGTACCCGGATACAGTAACTGCAGAAAACCTGGTGGTGCAGTTACAAAAAGTAGAAAACAATAAAGTAGAACTTGGTATTAAAGAATCGGGAGCAATAATGCAATATGTTACTTTAAAAGCTTATAAATTTCCTTTTATAAATATTCTTTGGCTTGGAACTATAATAATGATTGTTGGCATTATAATGAGTATGGTGCGCCGTGCACAGTTAAACCGTGCCAGGCTGCACAAAATTTAAGTTTTTTTAAACAGCACATATGCAGTATTGATTGTCTATTTGCAATGCGAATCTTGTTTCTTACTTTTCTGAAATGCGCCTAAGTACTTTATATCGTTTTTTATTCCTGGTTCTGGTTGTACTTTTTTTTCAATTTACCAGTGCGCAAACAACTTCCACCTCTTCCCGCTGGGGGCTTAATGATACCATACTTGTTTCTGCTATTATTTACAATGGCGAATCTATGCCATATAAGGAACTGGAGATGGTGTATGTTTCTAATTTACCTCCGGATAAGCTTGCAAAAGTTATTGCAAAGTATAACCGGTTACGTAATGCTGTTTACGTTACCTATCCATATGCCCGAACTGCAGGAATAACCATGAATAATGTGAATGCACATTTGACAGCACTCAAAAACAAAACAGAAAAAAAGAAATACATAAAAAGCAGGGAAAAAGAGTTAAAGGAACAATTTGCTGATCCGCTTTCCAATCTTTCCGTTTACCAGGGAAAAATTTTAATGAAGCTTGTGAACCGGCAGACAGGCAACAATTGCTATGAGATCATTAAAGAATACAGGGGAAGTATAAATGCACGTTTGTACCAGACAATTGCATTCTTTTTTGGTAGCAGTCTTAAACAGGATTATGAGCTTGCAAATTCTACCGATCGTCAAATTGAAAATATTGTAAAAGAAATAGACGGCGTTTGGTATAGTAATCAGTACAAACCGGGGATCAAAAATCCATAAGGATTTTATGCACTTTGCGGAAATGCAACTTTGGTAAACTAAAGCCAATTTGCAGCTTTCCCTTCATGAATTTCCTCATACACACTTATCTTGCAGCCTGTTAGATTGTTTTACGGAATGAAATTAGATATTCTGGCTATTGGTTCACACCCGGATGATGTAGAATTGGGGTGTTCAGGCACATTAATAAGCGAAGCACAAAGAGGTAAAAAAACCGGAATTGTCGATTTAACACAAGGCGAGTTAGGAACAAGGGGCACAACAGAAACTCGGTTGGAGGAAGCAGCCGAAGCTGCAAAGATCATGAGAGTTGCCGTTAGGGAAAATTTAAAAATGCGGGATGGATTCTTCCAAAATGATGAGTCGAATCAACTCCAGTTAATTAAAATTCTACGCAAATACCAACCTGAAATAGTCATCGGGAATATTCTTGCAGACCGGCATCCAGATCATGGACGTGCAGGAAAGCTGATTTATGACTCTTGTTTTTTAGCAGGATTGCCTAAAATTGAAACAAAGGAAGACAATGGGAATGTTCAGGAAAAATGGCGCCCGAAATACCTGTTTCACTACATCCAGGATAGATTTTATGAGCCGGATGTAATTGTAGATATTAGCCACGTATGGGAACAGCGGATGAAAGCCGTGAAAGCTTATTACTCGCAATTTCACAATTCCAATGAGAACGAACCGCAAACCTATATTTCCAGACCAGAGTTTCTGGAAGCAATTATTTCCAGGGCACGCCTGCTGGGGAAAAGAATTGGCGTTCAATTTGCGGAAGGTTTTCTAACCAAAAAAAATATTGGCATCAAAGGTTTTGATGCACTGGTTTTAAACGAAACCTGAATTACACACATCGAAAAATTATTTTTATAGTTAATGACAACTCCTAAATTTTTACCGGTTCAAAAATCTTTTCATTCTGAATTAAAAAGAAGAATCAACTCTTATTTTGAGAAGAAGGGCAAATCAGTCAATGGCGATCATACATTATATATCAAAGCAATTATACTTTTTGTTTCATTTGTTTTGTTATATGTGCACCTTGTTTTTTTTACTCCTCCTGCATTTTTTGCACTACTGGAATGTATATTATTTGGGCTCGTAACTGCGGCTATTGGGTTCAACATTATGCATGATGGGGCACATGGCAGCTTTAGCAGCCGCAAATGGTTAAATCATGTTGCTGCTTTTTCCTTAAACCTGATGGGTGGAAACAGTTTTATGTGGAACATGAAACATAATGTTATACATCATGCCTATACTAACATTGACGGCGTGGATGATGACATTGATGTGCAACCCTGGATGAGGATGAGTTCTACACAACCAAAGTACAAGATGCATAAATACCAGCATGTTTATTTCTGGTTTTTATATGCAATACTGTATTTGTTTTGGGTATTTGTAATGGATTATCAAAAATATTTTACAAGAAAGATTGGTGCAATGCCACTCAAGAAAATGAGTGCATGGGATCATTTTGTATTCTGGGGCTTTAAAGTGTTGCATATTATTTTGTTTGTTGTACTGCCTATATACCTGCTGGGTTTTCAGGCCTGGATAATTGGATTTTTAGCTTATACTATTGTTGCGGGTCTTGTAATAAGCATTGTATTTCAGCTGGCTCATACAGTAGAACATACGAGTTTTCCTGTGCCACACGAAGAAACCGGAAAACTGGATGATGAATGGGCTTTGCATCAATTAAAGACAACTGCCAACTTTGCTCCGAACAATAAATTAGTTACCTGGTTTGTAGGTGGTCTGAATTTTCAAATTGAGCACCACTTATTTCCCAAAATTTCGCATGTACATTACCCTGCGTTAAGAAAAATTATCAAAGAAGCTTGTGCCGAATTCAATGTGCCCTACATTGAATACCCTAAAATGCGCTATGCCATTGCTTCTCACGTGGCATTTTTAAAACAGATTGGAAGAGGGTAAAGTTTATAGTTTTTAGCTCGGGTTTCTGGTTGTGTTGCAAGTCACATTTGAGAATCTGTCTTGCTTCCAAGGCAAAGTCCTTTTCCTCTATTTTTGCGGCAATTTATAAATATGCAATTTCAATTAAGCGAAGAACATTTAATGATCAGGCAGGCTGCGAGGGACTTTGCACAAAATGAATGTTTACCTGGTGTCATAGAACGGGACGAACAACAAAAATTTCCAAAGGATTTGATTCTACAATTAGCCGATCTTGGCTTTTTAGGAATGATGGTAAAACCGGAATATGGGGGGAGTGGGTTGGATACAATAAGCTATGTGCTGGCGATGGAGGAAATTAGCAAAATTGATGCAAGCGTTAGTGTGTGCATGAGTGTGAACAACAGCCTGGTTTGCTGGGGATTGGAAGAATATGGTTCTGAGGAACAGAAGCAGAAGTACTTAACACCATTAGCGCAGGGGAAAAAAGATGGTGAATTATACACAGGTGCTTTTTTACTAAGTGAGCCTGAGGCTGGAAGCGATGCAACCTCCCAACGCACAACAGCAGAAGACAAGGGTGATTATTATTTACTGAACGGCACAAAAAACTGGATAACAAACGGTGGAACTGCTTCTGTTTATTTGGTTATGGCGCAAACCGACCCCAAAAAAGGTTCAAGAGGAATTGATACTTTGATAGTAGAAAAGAATTGGTCTGGGGTAGTTGTTAGCGGTAAGGAAAATAAATTAGGAATTCGTGCAAGTGATACGCATTCTATATTATTTAACGATGTAAAAGTGCCAAAGGAAAACAGGATCGGAGAGAATGGTTTTGGTTTCAAGTTCGCAATGCAGACATTAGCCGGCGGACGCATTGGTATTGCTGCACAGGCACTGGGAATTGCAGATGGTGCGTATGAATTATCACTTGCTTATTCTAAACAACGCACAGCATTCGGAACAGAGATCGCCAACCACCAGGTTATTGCATTTAAGTTAGCTGATATGGCAACAAAAATAGAAGCTGCCCGTATGCTTTGTTACAAAGCCGCTTGGGAAAAAGATACAGGTAAAGATTACACTTTTAGTTCCTCTATGGCAAAGGTATTTGCTTCCGAAACTGCTATGTGG
>JBHENB010000018.1:40641-41052 GCA_046262255.1 Chitinophagaceae bacterium | reverse complement strand
AGATTATCAAGCATACATACTCCTCAAATACCCACTTTACATGTTGGTGGATATTACGATCAGGAAGACCTGAATGGCCCGCAAATAATGTACAGCCAGCTTGAAAGAAAAGATAGCTTTAACAGAAACTACATTGTTCTCGGGCCATGGAACCATGGTCAATGGGCCAGGGCCAAAGCAGACAGTTTAGGCAAAATAAGCTTTAACAGTCAAACGGCCGTTTGGTTTCAGGCACTGCAAAAGCAATGGTTTGATTATTGGCTGAAAGGAATTGGTGATGGCAAATTTGCTGAGGCCAATTGCTTTCAAACAGGAAGTAATCAATGGAAAAGTTATGCTACCTGGCCTCCAAAAAATGCTGAAATAAAAAAACTGTACGCCAATTCAAATTTTACCACCAGCTACACGAAA
>JBHENB010000018.1:0-40631 GCA_046262255.1 Chitinophagaceae bacterium | reverse complement strand
CTATATAAGCGACCCTGCAAAGCCGGTACCATACCGTGCACAACCTATAGAAGCAACTTATGGACCTGGTAGCCGCTGGAATTCCTGGCATGTAGAAGACCAGCGTTTCGTTAGCTCAAGGCCTGATGTGGTAAACTTTACCGGAGATAGTTTAACAGAAGATCTTACAGTTACGGGAAAGATCACTGCTCATGTATTTGCAAGCACATCCGCCACTGATGCTGATTTTGTAGTTAAGCTGATTGATGTATACCCGAATTTTGACAGTAAGAATATATCCATGAGTGGCTATGAGTTACCTGTTGCTATGGAAGTTTTCCGAGGACGTTTCAGAAAGAGTTTTGAGAAACCAGAACCGCTAACACCAAATAAGCCGGAAGAATTTGTGATTGACCTGCACCAGATTAACCACACTTTTTTAAAAGGCCATCGTCTAATGATACAAATTCAGAGTAGCTGGTTCCCTATTATTGACCGGAATCCTCAGAAATATATTCCTAATATTTTTGAAGCCAGAGAAAATGATTTTACAAAAGCTACACATACCATTTACTGTAACAATCAATATGCAACTTATATAGAGCTACCAGTAATGAAGTAATAAAGTATAATTTAAAACAATAGTTCTTTACAGATAAACTGGAAATATAGTAATCAGCAAAAAAATATTATCTGCATTAAACGAATCTTGAAATTAGCATGAATGAATTAATCAAATGTTCCTGAAAGTATATCTAATTCAATAGCTAGAGCTATCTTCCTTATCTGGAGAGGATTAAATTTACTACTGATACAAGGAAAGCTTAAAGAGTACCTCTTACTGCTATATCCATCTCAAACGACAACTGTTGTCATTTTTTGATATACTTACTGTTCCCTTAGGTGATTTTGTGACCCATTTCTGACCCAAATTGTAATAAAGGATCAAAAAAGGTTCACAAGTGCCCTAAGTATGTAGGTCGGGACGACTGGATTCGAACCAGCGACCACCAGCACCCCATGCTGGTACGCTACCGGACTGCGCTACGTCCCGATGAAACTGCAAATTAAACATTAAACAAATAAATGTGATTGCTTAGGCTCAACTTTGAATAACACATATATCATCGAGACGATCCCAAATTATATCGGTACGACCATCAGCACACTATGTTGATACTCCGCCTTGGCTGGGCTTCTTCCCGAAAGAAGCTGCAAATTAAAGATTAAACAAATTATACGGTTGCTTAGATTCGCATTATGACCTCTGAACGGAAACAAAGAATACAGAATGTTCTGTCAAAGCGCCAAAATGATATTACAATAGTCCTGGAAAACATTTTTGATCCTCACAACATATCTGCAATTATGCGTAGCTGCGATGCAGTTGGTATTCAGGATATTCATGTACTTAATACAAAAATTCCTCTTCCTAAAAAATGGGGTTACAAAAGCAGCAGCAATGCTTTGGCATGGCTTACTATTCATCAACATACTGATACAGAGAAATGTTTTTTAGAATTGCGTCAGAAGTATCGTACAATTTTAACAACGCATTTGTCTGCTGATGCTGTAAGTTTATATCATCTGGACTTGACGAGCAATGTTGCCCTTGTATTTGGCAATGAACATTCGGGTGTTAGTGAAGAGATTCGTGAATTGGCAGATGGAAATTTTGTAATACCCCAGGTTGGAATGATACATTCGTTAAATGTAAGTGTAGCTTGTGCGGTTACTTTATACGAGGCTTACCGCCAAAAATGGCTTGCCGGGCATTATGAAAAGACAAAGCTTGGCAGGAGAGATTATGATTTATTAAGTACTCAATGGAATTTACAACATGAACAAACTACGTAAAACCCTTTTTCTTTTTATAGCTGTTATTGCAGTAAACACTGTATTTAGCCAAACAATTCCAAAATGGAAAGTTGCGGACCTCGAACAATATATTAAAACCGTTGATAAGCCAACTGTAATTAATTTCTGGGCAACATTCTGCAAACCTTGTATTGAAGAAATGCCATACTTCCAGGAGATGCAAAAAAAGTATAAGAGCAAAGGTTTGGAGTTGATACTTGTGAACCTTGATGTTTCTGCTGCCTATCCAAAACTAATAAAAGCATTTGCGGTAAAACGTAAAATAACAGCCCCAATTGTTTTTTTAGACGAAACCAATGCGGATCTTTTTTGCCCTGTGGTAGATGAAAAATGGTCGGGTGCAATACCTGCTACATTATTGCTAAATGGAAGTGGCTATAGAAAATTTATTGAAGATCAATTGTCTAAAAAACAATTAGAAACTGAGATTAACACTATGCTTTCTAAAAGCAATATAAAAAAAGCCGGTTAAAAACCGACCTTTCTCCTTAGCTTTTTCTTTTTATACTGCAACCTACAGATCTTGATTCTTTAACAGCAATATCTTTTCCACTAACCATTTCATCAATTGCCATCTTCAGGTGTTTGCGGTTTACTGCACCAGCGTCAGAAGGATTATCATCTATTGCGCCATGGTAAACTAATTTTCCATCTTTATTGAATAAAAAGTTTTCCGGGGTACGTTTAGCACCAAATGCATCAGCAACTTCGGAATTTTTATCTACCACATAATACCATTTATAGTTATTAGCTTTTGCATATGCTCTCATTGCATCAAACGAATCATCATCTTCGCGCTGCGCTTCATTAGAATTTATAAGCACAACGCCTACAGTATTATCTAAGGCATATTTAGCAATCTCGTTAGTTCGCTGTTGGTTTTTTAAAACGTACGGACAGGTATTGCAACTAAACATTACAAGCAGGCCGTTTTTCTTTTTTGCCTCTTTCAATGTTACTTCTTTTCCATTAACATCTTTCATTTTAACATCGGCTTTTGGTATATCTGAGCCGATAGGTAATTCATTAATGGTGGTTGTAAAAGACAACAGGCCAATTGCGACAGCAGCAAATGCAGGAATAATAATTTTTTTCATGTTGTAATATTATACGCAAATTTCCTTAAAAAAACATAAAAACAACAACCATCTATAGCCAAACGGCTGCCTTTCATCATTTTAAACAAAATATTATTGTTTAGACCTTCTTATTGAATCCTGCCTGTTAAGTGTCTGCTGGTATTCTTTTGCCATTTTTAAATGGTCTCTGTAATTTGTTGTAAATGTATGTGTACCATCAAATTTACTGCTGGCTACAAAATATAAATAGTCTGTGTTGAATGCATTTAATACAGCATCAATGGTTTGTTTGGAAGGGGTGCAAATAGGACCTGGCGGCAATCCTCTGTTCCTATAGGTATTATAAGGAGATTCAACAAACAAATGTCCCTGGTATATTCTCTTCAAACCAAAGTTATTCAACGCAAACTTGATGGTAGGGTCGGCCTGGAGGGGCATTCCCTTTTTTACTCTGTTCATATAAACACTGGCAATATTGCCCTTTTCAGAAGTGGCATTGGTTTCCTCCTCCACAATAGATGCTAAAATATAGATCTGCAAAGGGGTGAAGTCTAAAGTAGCAGCTTTTTGTTTCCTGTCACCTGTCCAAAATTTTTCTGAAGCATCTACAAATTTTTTATAAATTTTTTTAGGAGTTGTATTCCAAAAGTACGTGTATGTGTCTGGCAAGATCATCCACATAGCTGTCTCTGGTTCAGCGCCAAAAGGCTTTAAAGAATCTGCATTGTTTAAGAAAGTTATCATCTGCGCAGAGTCGCATTCAAACCTGTTTCCAACAAGTCGTGCAAAGTTTTCTTTAGTACGCAACTTGGTAATTACCAGATTTACCGGTGATTGGCGACCATTCCGCAACAAACGTACTACGTGCAACAAACTGCTTCCTTTTTTGATCTCATATTTACCTGGTTTAATCCTGTTCCAGTATTTCATTCTGCCTGCAAGCCAGTTAAATGCACGGTTATTTTTAATGATCTTGTTTTTTTGAAGAGAATGTAATACCCCTTGTTGAGTAGCAGCATTAGTACGTATGTAGAAAAATTCTTTTTGTGTGTTAAAGGCTGTACCCGGCCCTAAGAAAATCCATAAAATAATTCCGCCACCTATTACAACACATACGAATAACAAAAGCAAGATCTTTTTCATAAGTAGCTTAAAATTAAAATAATAAAAAACCCCATCCGTCTGGGAGGGGTTTGAAAACTAAGTTAAAAAAGCTTATCTGGATGTATCTGGCTGTGGTGTGTTTGGTTGTGTTGCCGGAAAAGTGCCTGTAGCAGGCTGCTTTGTGGCATTGGGCTGGATAGGTGCACCAACATTTTCCAACCTGTCCTGAACCTCATCGCCACCGGCAATAAAAAAAGTTGATGTGATGCAAAGAGCAGCAATTACGGCAGCAAAGACCCACGTACCTTTTTCCAGTACATCAGTTGTTTGTTTTACACCCATAAACTGGTTGCTAAAGCCTGCAATATTACCAGCTAAACCACCGCCTTTTGGATTTTGAACCAATACAATAAAGCTTAGAACTATACAAGCAATAATAATAAGTATAAGAAATAGCACAGTCATTTAAGTATCTTTTATTTGTTCTATTTTGGCAGCAAAATAAGACCTTTTAACGGGATTGAGCAAACCTAATTTCTCATACACTTCTTTTGCTTTTTGTGTATTTCCTTGTTTAATCCATACTTCAGCCATAGCTTCAGTAACTATGTCCTGGTCGTTGATTGAATGCTCTGCAAGGTTTTCTACTTTTTTTTCTGTAGTTACATCTATTTTTTTAGCAAGTTCTGCTGCCGGCAACCTTTTCATAGACTTTAGCCATTCTGTAAAACTTTTTAACTGTTTTCCCATGCGGTCGTCCGCTGCTTCCTGCTGAGAAAGTTTAATGCCCTGAGATGCGAAATAATCAACAGTGTGAAAAGGTTCAAAGGCTAATTCAGACGTTTGTTCATTTCTCTTTTGCTCTATATTATCAAATGCTTTGTTGTCAGTATTTATTGCTGCTGATTCTTCATCAATTATTTGGTTACTTTCTACTGAAGCATTTACAGCAGCAAAAGGTTCCTGTTCGTTTGTCTGGGGCACTGTTTCTGTACCAACTATAGAAACAGGCAAAAGATTCTCCCCTGTTTTTTGTGGTTTATAGGAGGTTTCGAATTTTTCTGAATGGATGAATAAATCAAATTCAAGTGGGTTATGATGATATAAAATTGCTGTTTGATAATAACGATTATATTCTTCTGAACCAGGAGCTATCTTTTTTAGCAAAGCATAATACGCAGGAGAAAAGTAAGGGTATTGATGAATGATGTTCTTTATTTCTTCTATTGTACAATCATTAAGTAATGACTTATTTAAGATGTTTTGCGCAAACAGGTTACCGTAATCATTCATATTGCATTACCAATTGGAAAAGATGCGGTTGAAAATGTCATCGGTCAAATTTCGAACCATTTCATCCAGCAGTTGTGACTCAGCAGCCTGAAGCGAAAGGTTAGCACCAAACTCAAAGCTTCTGCTAATATCAAATTCCTGCGGCTCCAGATTGCTCAATTGATTTTTTAAAACGATAATTACACGAACAGTAAGCCTGTTGGTAGTATTTTGCCTGTTAGAAATTCCTGAAGTAGTTACAGTGTAATCTGAAATGTAGCCGCTTATATCATAATGAGCATTATCGCTGTTGGTTTGCGATAGCCTCGTCTGGTTAACAATTTTTTGTTTTAAACGGTCGGTAAGGTTAGGACTTAGTTGCGGGTTAACATACCTTGCCTGATTTTCAATAAAATGTAAACGAACGGTTTTAATGCTGTCGGGAACAGAGACATCTGCAAAACTATAAACGCCGCAACCTGTAGAAAACGCAAAAGCAGTAACTAAGCAGGTAAATAGAATTATTGCATATGTATTTAGGAGTTTTTTGGTCATAAAGTTCTTATTCTACCCATCAATATCATATTCTTTCAACTTGCGGTATAGGGTTCTTTCACTGATACCTAAATCCAAAGCTGCGTCTTTTCTTTTTCCTTTGTGCTTTTTTAATGCTTTAATAATTAACTCCTTTTCCTTGTCCATAATATTCAGGCTTTCTTCTATTTCCACATGCTCTTGAATATCATTATTCATTTCTATAGCCATTGGACCCGACTGTGCATGATGTTGCGATGCATGTGAAACAAATAATGGCTGGGTTATTTCCGTGGTATCTGATCTATTTAGTTCATTTATAAAAGATGGATTTTGATGAACTAAAGAAGGATTTTGCATTACCTCGAAAAACAATTTTTTTAACTCTGTTACATCCTTCTTCATATCAAAAAAAAGCTTGTACAGTATTTCGCGTTCGCTGGCAAACTCATAGGTTCCGTTCCCATTGGTACTTGCAAGAACCGGCAACTGGTTAGTATTATTTTCCGGTAAAAATCTTTTTAAATCTTTTATGGTTATTAACTTCTCTATTGACAGAACAGACATTTGCTCTGCAATATTTTTCAACTCCCGTATATTACCGGGCCATGGATAATTCATAAATCTACTCCTTGCATCTTCATCTAATTGCACAGGAGCTGTACGGTATTTTTCGGCAAAGTCAACAGCAAACTTTCGGAACAATAGCGGTATATCCTCCTTTCTTTCTTTTAGGGCAGGAACTCTTATGGGAACGGTATTTAAACGATAATAAAGGTCTTCCCGAAACCTGTTTTGATGCAATAACTGCAACAGGTCCTTATTAGAAGCAGCAATTACACGAACATCTGTTTTTTGTACTTTAGATGAACCCACCCGGATAAACTCACCACTTTCCAGTACCCGCAGCAAACGTGCCTGGGTGCCTAAGGGCATTTCCCCTATTTCATCCAAAAAGATAGTGCCGCCGTTTACAGTTTCAAAATATCCCTTCCTGCTATCTACTGCCCCGGTAAACGACCCTTTTTCATGACCAAACAGCTCGGAATCAATAGTGCCTTCCGGAATGGCGCCACAGTTAACAGCAATAAACGGATTATGTTTTCTTGCAGACAAAATATGAATAATGTGTGAAAAGGCTTCTTTGCCTACACCACTTTCGCCTGATATTAAAACGGTCAGGTCAGTATTTGCAACCTGAACAGCCACTTCCAATGCATAATTTAAAGTAGGTGAGTTGCCTATTATTCCAAACCTGTTTTTAATGCTTTGTAACTCCATTTGCTAATTATTAATTTCTCCCAACAACGTTGCTTGTGTACATTCATTTACTTTTACTCTCACATAATCACCCGCGGTTAAATTGTATTGTTCCTTTGGAAAAACAATTACCTTATTTTGACTGTTTCTGCCCATCCAATGATTATTACTTCGTTTTGAATTTCCTTCTACCAGCACTTTGAAAACTTTCTCAACATCTTTCTCGTTGCTTTGTTGCGAAAGCCTGTTTTGTGTTGCAACAATTTCCTGCAGGCGTCTTTTCTTTTCTGCTTCAGGAATATCGTCTTTATATCTGCGTTGCGCCAATGTACCAGGCCTTTCACTATAAAAAAACATATAGCTTATATCGTATTTGCTATATTCCATAAGTTTCAGCGTATTCTGATGATCTTCTTCTGTTTCGGTACAAAATCCTGCAATGATATCGGAACTGATGCCGCAATCAGGTAAAATTTCTTTTATACGGTCAATTTTTGCCATATACCACTCCCGGCTGTAATTACGATTCATTAATTGCAAAAGCCTTGTTGAACCGCTTTGCAAGGGTAAATGAATATACTTGCAGATGTTCTCATACTTAGCCATTGTATGCAACACATCATCCGTTATATCTTTTGGATGTGATGTTGAAAACCGAACCCGTAAGTTGGGAGAAATCTGCGCTACCATTTCAAGAAGCTTTGCAAAATTTATGAGATTACCAACTCTCACCCCGCTTTCTTCATCCGGCGATGCGATCACTGCACTAATCTGGTTTTCCCGGGTATTTTCCTCATTAATGGGATTTTTAATAGGCAAGGGCTGTGTGTTGGTGTTTCCCCCGTTGGGGGAGTTAGAGGGGGCCGGAGAATAATAGTAACTGTCCACATTCTGGCCTAAGAGTGTCACTTCTTTAAAGCCATTGTCGTATAATTCCCGGCATTCATTTAAAATGCTTTCGGGATTACGGCTGCGTTCTCTTCCCCGGGTAAAAGGCACTACACAAAAAGAGCACATGTTATTGCAGCCTCGCATAATGCTTACAAAAGCTGTAATACCATTGCTGCTAAACCGAACCGGTGAGATATCACCATAAGTTTCTTCGCGACTTAATAAAACATTCACTGCTTTCTGCCCACCATCAGCTTCTGAAATCAGGCCCGGTAACGAACGATAAGCATCAGGGCCCACAACAATATCAACAAGTTTTTCCTCTTCCAGCAATTTGCTTTTCAGCCTCTCTGCCATGCAACCAAGCACACCCACAAGCAATGCTGGTTTTTGCTTTTTTAGCTTCCTGAATTCTGTCAGGCGTTTACGTACAGTTTGTTCAGCCTTTTCTCTTATAGAACAAGTGTTTAAAAAAATAAGATCTGCTTCCTCTAAATTCCTGGTAGCTCCGTATCCTTCAGTATTCAGAATGGAAGCAACTATCTCGCTGTCGCTAAAGTTCATTTGGCAACCATAGCTTTCTATATAAAAGCGGCGCCGATATTCTGTAGAATCTATATGAGAAGGTGCAAATGATTCACCTTGGCGGCGTTCATCATGCACTTTTGTAGCAACTTCCAACATACTTAAAAAGTGGAGGGCAAAGATAGCAATATAATGGTTGGCTGTGACACTATGTCATATTTTAAGAAACCATTTATTAGATGCGGAAGGTATCTTTGTTTGGCTCATGAAATTTAAAGCATTACTCATTATTATACTCTTGTCTTTAAATGCATTTGCGCAGAAGGATTTGAGTGGGGTATTAACAGGCAATGTTTTAGATGACAAGAAAAATGCCTTGGAAGATGCCACTGTACAGCTCCTGTCATTGAAAGATTCAGCAGAACAAAAAGCCACCATTACAGGCAAAGACGGAGCTTTTGCATTTAACCGGATTCTCTTCGGTTATTATAAATTAAAGATCACCTACACAGGTTTTCAGTCTTTAACTATTGATAGTCTTCATTTCAGGGCTGAGCGTTTTGACTTTAACATAAATGACATAACGCTTAAGTCAAAAACCACTTTAGAAAACCTGGAGGAAGTAATTGTATATTCTGAAAAACCTTTAATAGAAAGCAAAGATGGCAACATAACATTCAATGCCGGTGAATCTGCTTTAAATGCAGGAAGCAGTGCCAGTGAATTATTAACTAATGTGCCGCTGGTAACAAAAGACCCAACCGGAAAAATACTTGTACGGGGAAAAGAGCCAAAAATCTTGATTGACGATAAGCCCACAGAACTAAACCAGCAACAGTTACAAGATCTTTTGGAATCACTACCCGGGAGTGCAATTGAAAAAATAGAGGTGCTCACTAATCCACCTCCTCAATATGCTAATGAACAAGGTGGTGTAATAAATATTGTAACCAGAAAAGGCAGAGTGGGAGTATCTGGGCGGGTAAGTGTACATGCCGGCACAAGGGGAGATGCAGGAATGAACGGGAATATTAATTATCGTAAGCAGGGGTTTTCAATTAATATAAATGCCGGCGCAGGCTATAACCGCTTCGAAGGGGAAGGGTATTCTATCAGAGAAAATCTCTACCGTGACTCAACTAATTTTTTTAAAACAGAAAATAATTTTTTAAGCAAAAACCTGCGGCCAAATTTCCGGGCAAATATTGATTACGACATCAATAAAAAACATGCTTTGAATTTAACCCTGAATTATAATCAAAACAACTTTGACAATGAGAATTTTACGGAATACAGAAACATCAACAGGCTCAACTCTATTTACAGGCTTAGCGAGAGAACCATACAAAGTGATGGAGAGAATTATAATCCAAATCTTAGCCTGAGCTATACATTGCGAACAAAAAAACCTGGCGAGGTTTTAAAGTTTATTACCAACGCAAACTTCTCCAAAAGTGAAAACAACAGGCATTTTTACCAGGAGTTTTTAAATCCCGATGACACCCCAACCGGCCTGGACTCTACACAACAACAAATTAACAGCAATAACACCAATGGCTATAATTTCAGATTAAACTATGATGTTCCATTTAAGAATAAAAAAACATCTTTTTCCACAGGTTCTTTTTACAATGTATCACATTCAGATATTGTTGTAGAGGCTACCTATAAACGCAGAGCGGATGGAAAATTTATTCCTTTAGAGGCGTTGAGCAATGATTTCACATTCCACCAATATGTTACTAACCTTCGGGCATCAGCTAAGCAGATATTAGCTCCCAATTTTAGTATATCTGCAGGAATATCGGTAGAAAGAACCCGGATATGGTTTGAGTTATACAAGTTCAACTCTGATACCACCAATAATTATTGGAGCCTTTTGCCGTTCGCTAATATTAATAGAAACTGGAAGGAGGTAATAAATCTCACCGCATCCTACAGGCGTACTATTCGCAGGCCGGGAATAAATGAACTGAATCCAACTATAGACGAATCAGACCCCTATAATGTTCGTAATGGCAATCCCGGATTACTGCCATCTTTAGCTCACAATTTTGATCTTGTTCTGGGCAGAACAAAAAAAGCTTTTTATTTAAACTTAGGTTTGGGGTATAATATAGTGGAAGATATTTTCAGCTCTATTCGTACCCGTATTTCTGATACAAAAACGGAAATTACCTGGCAAAACATAAGCAACAGGGCGGAGTACGAAGTAAGCACATGGAGTGGGTACACATTAACCAAGAACACCAAGATTAATTTCAGCGCCAGCTATACTTATAACAAGTATAGCAGCTTTGATAAGAATGTGAGAAAATTTCGCGATGGTGGTTCTTTCGCTTCTAACTTAAATGCAAATTACACGTGGAAGGAAATTTACAGCACAACCAGTTCTTTTACTTTTAACAGGTTTGCTAATCCGCAAGGGTCAGTTAAAAGCAATGTAAGTATGAACATTGGCTTACAGGCTAAAATGCCGGATAAAAAGTTGACGTTAACTCTGAATATTATTGATCCCTTTACACAACAGCAAAACCGTACATTCACTTACGCATCAAACTTTGCTCTGGAAAGTTTTAACACAACGCAAACCCGCAATCTAAGGCTTAGCGTTAGCTATAATCTTTCCAGGTCTGCTGTTAAAAAAGTAGCGCCATCAGAAAAAAAGAAACAAAAAGTAGTGCCGCCACCACCTGATCAATAGTGTGGCTGTAGTTGTAGCTTTTGCGCCAGCCATGAATCTTTTACAGGAACAATCCAGTTGTTCTCTAACTGCACCTTTGTTTGTACCAGGTTATTAAAGTAAAGTGTCTCCGTATTTATCAAGTTGTTGTCGAAAGCATACTGTAGTTGGTGCAATGGTAATAATTCAATCTTATCTTTTATTACAAAAGCAAGTGTATTTCGATTGAAAAAATCAACCTGTAACTTATCGCCTAATGCTTTTATGAATCTTACTGAACTGTCGGTGCTACAACCACTAACCTGTGTATTTCTTTCATCTGCCATCAAATTTAAAAATTGGCCGAAAAACAAATTGCCATTGGCTTTTACTGTCGCACCATGTGCCTGCCACTCTACAATGAATTGTTCTATCAATTCTTCTATTTCAAAGACTTCGGGTAAAGTAAATAACCGGCTGCTTTGGTAAACCCAAACTCTGCTGTTATCTGTAAAATCTGCCGGAAGTAAATGTTTGTATTCAAAATCCATGTGGTAAAATTAGATTGCAATGAACAAAACTTGTTATAAATTTTATTCCATGCTTGCAGCCACCAGTTCAGCCACATCCAACACCTGCACATCATCTTTTTCAGAAGCTTTAACACCATCAGTAAGCATAGTATTACAAAAAGGACAGGCAGCAGCTATAATTTGAGAGCCCGTTCGTATAGCTTCATCTACTCTTTCCTGGTTTACCCGTTTATCTCCCGGTTCTTCTTCTTTAAACATCTGCGAGCCGCCGGCACCACAACAAAACCCATTCTTTCTGCATCTTTTCATTTCCACCAATTCTGCATCTAAAGCTTCCAGCACTTTTCTTGGAGCTTCATAAATGCCGTTTGCCCTGCCTAAATAACAACTATCATGGTACGTTATGCGCTTACCTTTAAAATGCTCTGCATCTTTCAACTTTATTTTTCCTTCATCAATTAATTGTTGTAAAAAAGTGGTGTGATGAATGACATCATAATTGCCACCTAATTCAGGATATTCATTTTTAAAAATATTAAAGCAATGAGGGCATGTAGTTACAATTTTTTTGATTCCATAATTATTCAATGTTTGAATATTCTGGTATGCCATCATCTGAAAAAGAAATTCATTACCTGCACGTCGTGCCGGATCGCCGGTGCACATTTCTTCTTTACCTAAAATGGCATAGTTTATTCCAACCTTATTTAAAATAGTGGCAAATGCTTTGGTAATTTTTTGAGCCCGCTGGTCAAAACTTCCCGCACAACCAACCCAAAATAAAATTTCTGGTGATTCTCCATTTGCAAACATTTCTGATACAGATCTAACAGCCATATATTATTTATTGCCAGGAACTATAAAATATTAGTGCAATTATCAACCCCAAAAGCAAAAGAAGTATTGTTACTGATCCAGAAATAAGGCCAATCAATCCCCGGGTATTTGAATTACCTTTTATAGATTTGATTCCTAAAACTATAGCTATAATTGCTGCAGGTATTGCAAGTAGTGAAAATGCTCCAATAACACTACCCAAAAGAAGTACCGGGATGCTTATTAAACCAAATATCAATGACAACTTCCCCAATTTTTTTTGCCGCTCTGTTATCTCTTCTTCTGCTATATTTTGCTTTTTTAATTTCTTCAGAAGGATTTTCAAATAAAATTTATGTAACAGATTAAGTTTGTTAAATGCTGCTTTTTTATGATCTGGCGGCGTTATATTCGAATGCTTCAGCGAAGGATGTAATGATCTTGATGCATTATCTGGCGACGATATAATTGTAGCCTTAGTTGATGTAAAAATAACAGCAGTTAAAAGCAGGGTTATAGTAAGAAAGATTTTCACGATAAGATTTCAACAAATGTAAGGATTGACAAGATAGCTATTGAAAACTGCTATAGTACCCAAACCTATATTTTTGCCGCTCAATATGAGTTGGAAACGTTTTTGGGATAAGTGGAGCAATTGGGAATTGTGGCCCATGAAGGTGCGATATTTTCCTATTGCACCTGTGTGGCTTTGGTATTCTTTGCGCTCATGGTCGTTTTGGTTTTTTACTCCATCAAACCCCACGCTTACCTTTGGAGGCTTTGAAGGAGAAAGAAAAAGTGAAATGTATGAACAGCTGCTCCCAGGCATATATCCGAACACTATTTACATTCATCCCGGTTCCTCATTTCAAGAAGTACAAAAAGCTGTTTTTGAACATGGGTTTGCTTTTCCTTTTATTGTTAAACCAGATATAGGCCGGGGCGGTGTGTTATTCAGAGTTATTGAAAACGAACGCCAACTAAAAACATATCACCAACGTGTACCGGTTGATTATATGATACAATCACTGGTAAAATACCCGGTGGAGTTTAGTGTATTTTACTACCGTTATCCTGACCAGCAAAAAGGAGTGATAACGGGTTTTTTGCGTAAGGAATTATTGGAAGTGATGGGCAATGGAAAAAATACTTTATGGGAACTAATTCTAAAACATCCGATTGCAAAACACCGCTTTGCAGAGATGCGAATAAGACATGAAGAACATTTGAATGAGGTTATTGCTGAAGGCAAAAAGTATTATTTATCTCATGCAGCAAATTTAAGCAGGGGAGGACGTTTCATCAACCTCAAAAATGAAATTGACGAACAAATCCATCATGTTTTTGATGACCTTAACCATTTTAGTAAAACCTTTTACTACGGGAGGTATGATCTTAAAGCTGCATCTCTGGATGATTTGAAATCAGGTAAAAATTTTTCTATACTGGAGTACAATGGCAGCGGGGCGGAACCTAATCATATTTATAATTCTAACTACACACTTTTAGGGGCGTATGCAGAAATTATAAAACATTGGAAAGTCTTATTTGAGATCTCCAGGTATAATTATAAAAAAGGCATAAGATACTGGCCATTCCTAAAAGGATTACGCTTTTTGAAGGGATGTAAAAAACATTATAGGCTTATAAAAAAGAGCGATAATTTTTAGTTGGCAATAAATATATATTTTCAAAGCCTGAATGCCATCTGCATGTCCAAGCTAACCCGCATTTTTTTCACAGGTTTAGTAATTAGTTTTTTAGGTTCATTACCGTTAGGTACATTGAACATAGCTGCCATGCAGATAGCAATAACGGACGGGATACGCCCAGCAATTTTCTTTGCATTTGGTGCTTTATTGGCAGAAATAGTTTATGTACGCTTATCGCTGTTTGCAATGAATTGGATACAAAGACACGAAAAATTATTTCGTATTTTGGAGTGGGTTACTCTCTTCATTGTAGTGGCTTTGGCTGCTTCCAGCTTTTATGCAGCATCACATCCTTCTGTTGAAAAAAATGTAATACTGAGCAGCGGCCTGCATCGTTTTTGGCTTGGGCTGGGGATGAGTGCATTAAACCCTGTTCAAATACCCTTTTGGTTTGGCTGGAGCACTGTGCTTTTCACAAAAAAAATATTGCAGCCTAAAGACAGGTTTTATAATTTATATATTGCCGGTATAGGTATCGGAACGCTGCTGGGAAATTGTGTTTTTATTTTTGGGGGCAAGCTGGCTGCAGATCAATTAAATACCAAACAGTCTTTATTGAACTGGATAATAGGAGGAATTTTTGCAATTACTGCTTTATTGCAATTATGGAAAATGGTAACTAAGAAAGATGCAATGAATCAAATAGAGCATCCGGAAGATCTAAATCAGGGATTACAGGAGAAATTTATTGATGACCTGGAAAAAGTGAAGACTCATTGAGAATATTCTTCCTCTGCTGTTGAATAATTTTTAGTCAATCAATTATAAAAAGAGTACAGCCGTTTGCGGTTGCTGACTTATGAGCCTGAGAATTATCCCCAACAGTATAGGTCATTCCTTTACCAAGGTACATTAAGCGGCCATCCTCTAATTCTGTTGTCATTTCCCCATCTTCACAATAAATAATATGGCCTTTGCTGCACCAATGGTCGGCTTTATAATCAGGAGAATATTGCACCCTACGTATGCGTATGTCACCTATTTTGATTATTTGCCATGTAGCAAAACCACATTCACCATTATGCATTTCTTTTGTAATAGTGTTCCAATCAACAATCTGAAATGGAGAATGAGGAATGATCATTGAAATATTATTTAAAATTGAAGAACATCATTCATCGTAAAAACTCCGTTCCTGCCATAAACAAATTCAGCCGCTAATACTGCCCCTAATGCAAACCCTTTTCTGCTGTGAGCCGTATGAATGATTTCTATGTCATCTATTTCTGAAGTGTATTTTACATGGTGTGTACCTGCCGCTGGGTCTATCCTTTCACTTCTAATTTCAAGTTCATCATCAGATGCCAGAGAATTATTAACCCAATTTCCTTTTGTTTGTGATAAGGACAAAATTTGCTCTGCAAGTGTAACTGCTGTTCCACTGGGAGCATCCTTTTTTTGCGTGTGATGAATTTCTTTTATTGAAACGTTGTAAGAGGATTGATGTGCCATAAGTTTTGCCAGATACGTATTCAACTTAAAAAAAATATTTACACCTATACTAAAATTGCTGGCATGCAGAAATGTTCCATTCTTTTTTAAACAATGATTTTTTATTTCCGGCAGTTTATGATTCCATCCTGTTGTGCCACTAACTACAGGAATACCTAAGTCTATGCAATGCTTTACATTTTCAAAAGCACTGTGTTGCGTGGTAAATTCTATGGCAACATCTGCTTTTAAAATATTGTCTTCTGTAAGCTCCTGCCTGATTGCAGAGGATATACGTAAAATAATATCATGTTCTCTCTGCAATGCAACTTCTTCAACCATTTTTCCCATTTTCCCATAACCAATTATTGCGATGCGCATGAGCATTTATTTAAAAAGAAAAACTATACTAATGCCGGTGGTTCCTTCTAAGGCATTAAAGCCAGGTTTTATTTTAAGGCTCAAATCGGGAGTCACATCAAACGTTTTCAAGTGTGCATCTACACTTGCATCTACTACATTCAACCCCCATAAAAGAATAAAAGCAATTACAGAATAGTCAACATCTCTTCGGAACTCATTGCGGTAATATTGTAAACCCGCCGGATCATTGTTTCTTACATAGCCTTGCAACTTATAAAAAATCTTATCATAATTCGAAGTGTCTTTTGTGCTTAATACTTTGTAGGCAAACCGGGTTCTGTTGTACCACTTTACATTGTAAATAAAAAAACCGCCAGCAGTACCTAAAGCACCGTAAACAATGGGGATTTTCCAATATTTTTTATTGTATGCCTGACCCCATCCTGGTAAAATGGCTGAACGGATGGCTGCTTTCTTTGGTGAGTGGGTTTGCATTACAGAATCTATTTTTTTATTCTGTACAACACTCCCCTCAATACGATTACCGGCAGAGTCGCGGATGGTTTGGGAGAAGCTTACATACGAAAGCAGAACAAAAAATAAAACAAACCAATATTTTCTTTCTTTAATCAATGCTCACATTCATTTGATTTAATAATTTATTGAGCTCCTGCAAAGAATAATAATCAAATGTTATGTGGCCGCTGCCATCTTTAGAGTGTTTTACTTTTACTCTTGTGCTAAAATGGGATGCTAATTGATCCTCTATCTTTTTATAAGCGGGTGGAAGAGAGTCCGTGCCTGGTTTCTTAATAGATGTCTTATATAAATTTCGTACAAGATTTTCTGTTTGCCGAACGGATAGATCCTTTGCTTTAATTTCATCAAAAATGTAGAGTTGTTTATCTACTGTATCTACATTTATCAGTGCTCTTGCATGACCCATACTTAACTCACCATTACGAACTGCTACCTGTATATCAGGTGGCAGCTTTAATAATCTTACGTAATTTGTTACAGTACTTCTGTCTTTACCCATACGTTCTGCAACCTGCTCCTGTGTATGGTTTAACTCTTCCATCATGCGTTTATAACTAAGGGCTATTTCCATGGCATTTAAATCTTCCCTTTGTAAGTTTTCCAGCAAGGCCAACTCGAGTAGGTCCTGATCTTTTGCCTGCCTTACATAAGCAGGAATATCCTTTAACCCTGCAAGTTTTGCTGCTCGTAAACGTCTTTCCCCCGCAATAAGACGGTATTTGTTAGCATGAATTTTAGCAACAGTAATAGGTTGAATAATATCGTGCAACCGGATGGATTGTGCTAATTCCTGTAAAGTTTCAGGATCAAAATCCCTGCGAGGTTGCTTCGGATTTCCCTCAATGTTTTCAACAGGAATGCGCATCGTAGAAGTAACTTGCTCAATCGCCTGAGACTTTAGCTGCCCTGCAGTATTTTTTAAATCGGAATCTATGCTTTGCAAGAGCGACCTTATGCCTTTGCCTAAAGCTTCTTTATTTTGTTTGGGGTTACTCATACACGAATTACACTAAATTGAAGCGAATTTACACGAAGTTTTTCGCCTATGTTTAAGGAGAGAGAGATAAAGTTCCTTTAAATAATTTAGTTCAAACACCGGTGCTTATCTGGCTAATGGGTATCTGCTTTTCAACTTTACAATTCAAGGATTCTCTCTTCCTGCGCAATTTTTGTTAAATTATTCTTTTGAAGTATTTCCTTGGCGAGGTTCAGGTAATTCATTGCTCCTTTGCAGTTAGCATCATATAAAATCACCGGCTTTCCCACACTTGGTGCTTCACTCAATCGTGCATTCCGATGAATGATAGTGTTGAATACTAATTCTTCAAAATGGCGTCTTACTTCACTTACCACCTGGTTGCACAAGCGAAGCCTGCCATCATACATAGTCATTAAAATACCTTCAATTGCAAGGTTCGTGTTTAACCTGCTTTGGACGATCTTTATTGTGTTTAATAACTTTCCTAAACCTTCCAAAGCAAAAAACTCACATTGCACCGGAACAATAACAGAATCTGCTGCGGTAAGTGCATTTACGGTAATTAATCCCAATGAAGGTGAACAATCCACAACAATAAAATCATAATCCTCTCTTAATGACTGCACCAATTGTTTCAATACCATCTCCCGGTTAGGATAATTTATCATTTCGATTTCTGCGCCCACAAGATCAATGTGCGATGGGATAAGATCAAGGTTGGGAATTTCTGTTTTCAAAATCACATCTCTTCCTTCCGCATTGTTCACCATACAGTCGTACAAGCTTTGCATAACATTTTGCAGATCAAAACCCACACCTGTTGTACTGTTGGCCTGCGGGTCAGCATCTATTAAAAGAGTCCTGTATTCCAACACGCCAAAACTTGCTGCAAGGTTTATGGCAGTAGTAGTTTTGCCTACTCCACCTTTTTGATTGGCTACTCCTATAATTCTTGCCATACCCCTAATCCCCTAAAGGGGAATTTAAACAGTTATAATTCATTATACTTAAATAAGTTTTTACACATCAATTGTTGCCCCAATGTCTGGTAAATGCAATGTAAATCCTGCTTTAGTAAATGCATCCTTTGCCTGTTGTTTATCAATTTTTATAAATTCAAATGTATCGTAGTGTACACCCACAATAGTGGAGCACTCTACCATTTTAGCGGCTTCAATTGCATCTTCATACCCCATAGTATAATTATCGCCAACAGGCAACACCGCAAAATCTAACTTTGCCCACCGTGGCACCAGTTGCATGTCCATCGTTAAAGCGGTATCGCCACTGTAGTAAAAATTTTTTTCATCAGAAGTGATTATAAATCCCATCGGGTTACCACCGTTTTTTCCATCTGGTAATGCAGAAGAATGCACTGCGCTGGTGCATTTAGCAGTGCCAAAATCAAACTTCCATTTGCCACCATGGTTCATAGGATGTGATTTTTCAACACCTTCTTTACAAAGCCATTCGGAAACTTCATAGCCGCTTACTACTGTAGCCTTTGTTTGTTTAGCCAACTCTTTACAATCTCCTATATGATCTATATGTCCGTGCGAAACAAAAATGTAATCTGCAGAAATATCATCAAGATTAATGTGCTTTGCCAACTCGTTTGGTTTTATAAATGGATCAAAAACAATAGTTTTTCCTTTGATAACTACCGAAAAGCAGGCGTGCCCATAGTACGTGAATTTCATATTGGATTTGTTAAAAATTGGCGTAAAGGCAAAAATACAGGGAACAACACCAACATAACCTTTTTGTTATCTACAGATAGTTAATAAAAACTTTGGTTATTTGCATGCTTATTTTAAAGCGATGCGTAATTCTCCCTTTTGGTTCATATTGATTGGCTTAATGATCTTACTTGATTTTTATGTGTTTCAGGCATTAAAGGTTGTTTCTCATTCTGCCGGAAGCAGAGTCAGGTCTGTAATATTTATTTTTTACTGGGTGCTTTCTATAGCTGCGTTAATGCTTTTTTTGGTTTTGCCATATATTAATCTTGATAACTATCCACGGGGCTTCCGAAATATCATTTTCGCCGTTGTTGTATCCCTTTTTTTTGCAAAACTTATTGCTTCTGTTTTTTTGTTTATTGATGATATACGGAGATGCGTACAATGGTTAGCCGGTAAAGTTTTCTTTTCAAATACTGAAGGCGAACAAATTCAGGACAATGATAAAATCTCCCGTTCTGTTTTTTTAAGCTGGGTTGGGTTAGCTGCAGGTAGTGGCTTGCTGGGTTCATTGTTTTATGGTTTTTCAAACAAGTACAATTATCAGGTAAAAAAGATAGCACTGAATTTCCCTAATCTCCCGCCATCTTTTAAAAACTTAAGAATTATACAGATATCTGATATACACAGCGGAAGCTTTAATGATAAAGGGGCAGTAAAAAAAGGTATTGATAAGGTCATACAACTTAAGCCAGATCTTATTTTGTTTACAGGGGACCTTGTAAATAATAAGGCAAA
This sequence comes from Chitinophagaceae bacterium, assembly GCA_046262255.1. Lineage (GTDB taxonomy): Bacteria > Bacteroidota > Bacteroidia > Chitinophagales > Chitinophagaceae > Flavisolibacter. The sequence continues at coordinate 20,593 of JBHENB010000018.1, read as the reverse complement.
CGAAATGGATGCTTATATGGATATTTTCAAACAGCTACATGCCCCCTTAGGTATTTTTTCTGTGCTTGGGAATCATGATTACGGAGATTATGTACAATGGAAAAACAATCAGGAAAAAGTTCAAAATTTGAACCTGTTAAAAAAAGTACATGCAGACCTTGGGTGGAAACTTTTGCTAAATGAAAATTTTGTCATCAGTAAAAATGATGAGCAGATAGCTGTATTGGGAGTAGAAAACTGGAGTGCAAAAGCCAGATTTCCTAAATACGGGAACCTGCAAAAAGCTTATGAAGGCGCACAATCTGCACCTTTTAAAATTTTGCTCAGCCACGATCCTTCGCATTGGAATGCAGAAGTGGTTTCGCAATTTAGCGATATAGATTTAATGCTTGCAGGGCATACACACGGCATGCAATTTGGCGTAGAAGTACCGTGGTTTAAATGGAGCCCTGTGCAATATGTATATAACCAGTGGGCAGGGTTGTACGAAGAAGCGCATCAGAAGCTATACGTAAACAGGGGTTTTGGATTTATAGGTTATCCGGGCAGGGTAGGCATTTTACCGGAAATAACGCTGATTGAACTAACATAAACAATATAAAATCTGTTCTGATGTTATACATTAAACCTAATCATTATTAAATTGTCTATGACTTTGCCACGAATGAACCACAATCTTCATATGCTTAAGCTTTCTTTTATTTTTTTATTTGTATGCCTGCTTGTGATTAATACAAGTGCACAAAAAGAAAAAGCTATCAAAAATGCAGATGTTGATTACGAGGAACTTTTTAGTGAATTAGACGATCTTCTTGATTCCCTTGCTGCACCACGCACTATGTTTATGATTAATTTTGGTATTGGCAGCGGGTATTATAATTATAATTCCAGAACTGTTGCATCACTTAGCACAAATAAAAGAGTGATATTTAATCCTTCTGCTGCATACTTGCATAAAAGCGGTTTTGGTGTTAGCGGCGGCAGTTCTATAATTAATGGCGGAAGTGGCTTAAATGCTTACCAATTTTCTTTATCGGGTTCGTATGACTACCTAAAAAGTTCAAACATTATTACAGGCGCAAGCTTCACACATTTTTTTACAAAAGATTCTTTGTCATTTTATACTACACCATTAGAGAATGAGATGTATGCCTACATCACCCAAAAAAATTGGTGGGTAAAACCTGCGCTTTCTGTGAGCTATGGATGGGGAAGCCGTTCCGGGTATCGGGAAAGGGAAAAGCTTGTAAGATCAATGCGTTTAAAACATGCAGTCCCCATTAGTAGAACTACAAAGGAAAACATAAGTGATTTTTCCTTAGCTACTTCTGTACGTCATGATTTTTATTGGCTTAATGTATTATTAAAAAGTGATTTTCTTCGGTTAACACCACAAGTAACATTTACGAGCGGTACTCAAAATTTCGGCTTCAACCAATCAAGCACATACATAACTAATAACAATAGATATAAAGGTTCCAGTGTTTTATATAATTCAGAAAACGTTCACCTTGATGATCGCTTAAATTTTCAACCATTGTCTGTAGCAGCATATATAAAAACAGAATTTTCTACAGGTAAATTCTACATACAACCGCAGGTGATGTTTGACTATTATTTTCCTGCTACAGAAAACAGGTTCAGTAAAAATTTTTATTTGAATACTGGAATTGTTTTTTAGGAAGTGCAACAGATTTAGTGTTTCTCTAACAGCACTAAATATTCATTGGCACCTTTATTGAAAATCTGAAAACAAATCTTATTATATGAAAACAAAATTATTAATGCTAATTGCTTTTCTGGTTCTTGCTCAATTATCCAGGGCACAGTTCCATTTAGGCGTTAAAGCAGGCGCAAACATTTCTAAAATTGAAGGCCGCTCTTTTAAGGACGAATTTAAGTATGGATATCTTTTGGGTGGGTTTGCTGAAATTGGCTTGGGTGGCAGATTAGGACTGCAACCCGAAGTACTTTTCAACCAGTACCAAACAAGAGTAGACAGCAATTTCAAATCTATTTATCAAAATGCTTTTAGCTCAGCAACCAATCGGGATGTAAAACTGAATTATTTATCAATCCCCCTTTTGCTTAACTACAAATTAGGAAGTCTTATTTCGCTTCAGGCAGGTCCGCAATTTGGTATTTTGCTGAACCAGGATAAAGATTTGTTGGAAAATGGTCAGGAGGCATTTAAATCCGGTGAATTTTCGTTACTTGGTGGCGTGCAATTCAAGTTTAGTAAACTTCGCTTGTCTGGCAGGTATGCTGTGGGTTTGAACAATCTTAATGATATTGATGACAAGGATAAATGGAACAGCCAGGCAATTCAGGTATCGCTTGGATTAGCCTTATAAAGTAAAACGAAAATGAATTTTATCCCTCTACGTGCAGAGGGATTTTTTTTGTTAAGCTAAAATCTATCTGCATAAGTACCACATAAGCTTCCTGCTGTACCTTTGCGTTCTTTGTACGTTCTATTATCTACTTAAAATTGTTGTGAGTGAATTTTAATTTGAGACCTGACGAGGAAATGGATTTTATCCCGATTATTCCATTAAATGAGAAGGATGCAGAAATTTTCGATAAAGGTGAAATCCCTGCCGAAATAGCATTACTCCCTCTGCGCAATACGGTGCTCTTTCCAGGAGTTGTTTTGCCAATTACTGTAGGCAGAGATAAAAGCATAAAGGCGGTTAACGATGCTTATGATGGCAATAAGCTTATTGGTGTAATTGCTCAAAAGGACAGCAACGTAGAAGACCCTGATGTGAGAGATCTGGAAAGTATTGGCACAATTGCAAAAATTGTTAAGCAAATAAAAATGCCTGATGGGGGAACTACTATCATCATACAGGGCAAAAACCGGTTTTCTGTAGAATCTATTACCTCAGAAGATCCCTATTTTAAAGCTAAAATTAAAATACTGGAAGATGAAGAGCTGTCGAACGAACCTGATTTTGCTGCTTACGTTTCCAATATTAAAGACCTTGCTTCCGAAATTATACAGCTATCACCTAACATACCTTCTGAAGCATCAGTGATTTTACGCAATATTGAAAGTCCTTCATTTCTTATTCATTTTGTATCCAGCAACTTAAATACAGAGATAAAAGAAAAGCAGCAACTGCTAACAATCAATAACATTCGTGAGCGGGCTGATCTGCTGATGCAATTGCTCCAGAAAGAATTACAATTTGCCGAGTTAAAAAATAAAGTAACTACTAAAACAAGGGCGGAACTGGATAAGCAACAGCGGGACTATTTTCTTCAGCAACAATTGAAAAGCATTAAAGAAGAACTTGGTGGGGATGCAAACGAGAGAGAGATACGTGAAATGCAGAAAAAAGCGGAACAAAAAAAATGGTCGGACGCTGCAAAGGATATGTTTAAAAAAGGAATTGAAAAGCTGGAAAGGATGCACCCAAGTACTCCTGATTATTCCATTGTATATAACCATTTAGACCTGCTGTTGGATTTACCCTGGCAGGAATATACACAGGATAAATACGACCTGAACAAAGCAAGAAAAATATTGGATGCCGACCATTATGGAATGAAAAAAATAAAAGACAGGATTATAGAATATCTGGCTGTATTAAAATTGAAGGGAGATATGAAAAGTCCTATTCTTTGTTTTTCTGGTCCTCCTGGCATTGGTAAAACCTCTTTAGGCAGAAGTATAGCCAACGCTATCGGAAGAAAATTCGTGCGGTTAAGTTTCGGCGGTATTCATGATGAAAGCGAAATTCGGGGGCACAGAAAAACATACATTGGTGCAATGCCCGGACGAATTGTGCAATCCATAAGGAAGATCAAATCATCTAATCCAGTAATGATTGTTGATGAAATTGATAAAATCGGCAACGACTTTAGAGGCGACCCCAGCAGTGCTTTACTGGAAGTTCTTGACCCGGAACAGAACCATACCTTCTACGATAATTACCTGGAGCTGGAATACGATTTAAGCAAAGTATTGTTTATTGCTACCGCAAACAGCTTGCAAACAATACAGCCGGCACTAAGGGACAGGTTAGAAATTATTGAATTAAGCGGGTATGCAGTGGAAGAAAAAATTGAAATAGCCAAAAGACATCTTGTACCTAAACAAAAAGAAGCACATGGTTTAAAATCGGCACGTTTTAAAATAAGCGATAAGGTTCTTGGGAAAATAATTGAAGATTACACAAAAGAAAGTGGTGTTCGGGAGTTGGACAGGCAATTAGCTGCAATTATGCGGTACCTGGCGAGACAAATGGCAATGAAGGGGAGTACTAAACCAACTTTAACTACAAGTGACGTAGAAAAAATTCTAGGAAGAGCTAAATACTCTAACGAAATATATAAAGCCGTAAACATGCCCGGTGTTGCTGTGGGGCTTGCTTATACTTATGTGGGAGGGGATATCTTGTTCATTGAAACTACTTTAAGTGATGGCAAGGGGGAGTTGAAACTCACCGGCAATCTCGGAAATGTAATGAAGGAAAGTGTTTCTACAGCGTTGTCCTATTTACAGGCAAACGCAATTCGTTTTGGCATTGATCCAAAATCTTTTGAAAATAAAACTATTCATGTGCATGTACCAGAGGGGGCAGTGCCGAAGGATGGGCCAAGTGCAGGTATAACCATGTTAAGTGCATTGGCTTCCGCCTTTACCGGCAGAAAAGTAAAGCCTTATTTAGGTATGACTGGTGAGATAACCCTGCGAGGACAAATTCTACCTGTAGGTGGTATAAAAGAAAAAGTGCTTGCCGCAAAAAGAGCTGGACTCCGTGAAATAATATTGTGTGCTCATAATGAAAAAGATGTGCAGGAAATAGATGCGGAATACATCAAAGGAGTTCAGTTTCATTTTGTAAAAACTATGAACCAGGCTATTGAATTGTCTTTGCAGAATTAATCTACTTGTGGACTTGTGAGCCTCCAACTTGTGAAACTTGAAATTACTCATCAATATATTTCTTCTTTTACACTGTTGCATGTTGCAGGCACAAACAATAGGAGGTAATGCTACTTATCATTTTTTAAAGCTTCCTGGTGCTCCTTTGCTATCTGCATCCGGCGGAGTTAATATTTCTTACCAGGCCAAAGATGCTGCACTTGCTGCAAATAATCCTGCACTGCTGAATGAAGATTATCATAGTCAATTAGCGCTCAATTTTAATAATTTCTTTTCCGGCATTAAAGCTTATCAGTTGGCTGGGGCATACTACCACCAAAAAATCAACACCATCTTTGGCAGCAGCATTTTTTTTATTGATTATGGTAATATACCGCAAACGGACGCAGCAGGAAATATCAATGGAAGTTTCAGACCGACAGATTATGTGATGCAGCTTAGTGCAGCAAAAAGGTATTTGCAGAAATGGAGTTATGGTGCTACTGTAAAATTTATTCAGTCTAATTACCAGCAGTACAATTCATCTGCAATGGCTATGGATGTTGCTGTTTTATATACGGATAGTGCAAACAACATTACAGGATCTGTAGCTGCAAAAAATATGGGTTTTCAAATTAAAACATACAGCGCATCCGAGGACTTACCTTTTGATCTGCAGATTGGGGTAACTAAAAAATTAAATAAAGCACCTTTTGCCTTTTCATTTACAGCACAGCAAATGCATCGCTTCAACATTAGCTATAATGACACATCATTTAACAACGAAAATAATCTTGCATCAGGAAGTCCTTTTTTTAATAAGCTGATGCTTCATTTTGTTTTTGCAACACATGTTTTTATAGGCAGTAATTTAGAGGTAACTGCAGGGTACAATTACCTGCGGCGGGCAGAGCTTAATTTAGGCAGCAGTGGCAATGGTTTAAATGGGTTTTCTGCGGGCTTACGTGCAAAGTTCAAAAAGTTGCAATTTCAGTATGCCAGGGCATATTTCCAGAGAAATACTGCTTACAATCAATTCGGACTGAGTATTCTTTTAAATCAATTTATTGGTTTGGGCGAACCATAGCCATGCATGGTATGGAAATTGTCTTTTACTGGTTATAAATTCAGGTTATGAAATTTACTTCTTTTTGCTTCATAGTTCTTTTTATGCTAATCATTATTTCCTGTTCGCCACAAAGAAAAACCAGTCAAAATGCATCCGGTAGAGCAACTACTGATTCAGTAGAGTATTATGATGCAGAAGTAGAGATTCGGCAAAAAAATTATTTAGACCAGTTACTTGGTAGCTGGACGGTAAATACAATGAAAAGGCAGGCTAGAATAGACGCAGAGAACTTAACCAACGTTTTTCTAACTTTCAACAGAGATTTTAGTTTTACCGGCAATGCCGGCTGTAATAATATTTCAGGTAAATACAGCCTGAAAGGGACTAGCATTAAATTTAATGATATTATTTCTACTAAAATGGCATGTGACAGGATAGAGCAGGAAAATGAATTATTGAGATTACTGCAACAAACTGTAAGTGCTTATACAATCAATAGGAATACTTTATGGCTAAGGGATAACTCCAGTAATATAATCTTTGATGCCACCCGAAGAGGCAATCAGTAAAAACCGTGTCCAGGTAAATTACTTATGGAAATAACTCAGGTTGGTTTTAGGCGTTAATGCTAACACTGTTTCATACATTAACCGGATGGTTTCGTCAATATCGCTTTTATGCAACATTTCTACTGTAGTGTGCATATACCGCAATGGTATTGAAATTAATACTGAGGGGCAACCATCATTTGCATAAGCAAAAGAATCTGTATCTGTGCCTGTGCTACGGGATACAGCACGTAATTGCACAGGAATTTTTTTCTTCTCTGCAACTTGTTGAACTAACTGTAGCAGCTTATTATGTACTGCAGGCCCAAACGAAAGCGAAGGTCCTTTGCCGCAATTTGTTTCGCCTTCAATAGCCTTGTTAATCATTGGCGTGGAAGTATCGTGTGTGACATCCGTAACAATTGCAATATCCGGTTTTATTCTGCGTGCAATCATTTCTGCGCCGCGCAAGCCTATTTCCTCCTGCACTGCGTTTATTACGTACAAGCTATAAGGCAAACGGTTTTTATTCTCTCTTAACAATCTTGCAACTTCGGCAATCATAAAACCTCCAATCCTGTTGTCCATTGCCCGACCAATATAAAAGTCGTTTGCTAATTCTTCAAAGCCATCAGTGTACGTAATTACACACCCTACATGCACGCCTAAGTCCTCTGCTTCTTTTTTATTGCGAGCCCCACAGTCCAGAAAGAGGTTTTCAACTTTAGCAACGGGTTCTTTTTCAGGAGTATTGATGCGTGTATGAATTGCGGGCCACCCAAAAACCGCTTTTACTGCTCCTTTTTTACCATGTATAATTACACGCTGACCTGGTGCAATCTGGTGGTCAACGCCACCATTTCTTTTTAAATAAATTAATCCCTCATTGTTTATGTAGTTTACAAACCAGCTTATTTCATCAGCATGTGCTTCAAGGGCTACTTTAAAAGGTTGGCCCGGATTTATAACTCCAACAGCAGTTCCGTACGGATCAGTGAAAATATCATCTACAAACGGCCTGATATAATCTAACCACAATCGCTGCCCTGCTGCCTCAAACCCAACGGGAGAGGGATTATTTATATAGTCAGCAAGAAATTGAATAGATTGTTCTGTAAGAATAGATTTTTTGCTTTGCCCCCTTTTTTTTGTTCTTTTTGCCATACCTGTGTTCATCGTTCAAATTTAATGGAAAAGCTCAACAAGAACATTAGCTAAGTCTGCATTGGTATTAATACAATATCAGGAATACAAATTGAATGCTCAAAATGTAGTAGTTCGGAAGTAGTATTACCTGATAACGATTATATTGTCTGAAGTAGCTGTGTCGCTTACATTTCCTGCTTTATCTTTTAAGACAAACTTGAATCGCATTGTATCTGGTTGGTTCTGATCAATGGTGCCGGCAATTCTTATGGGTGTAATTGCGAATGTGATTCCTAAATTATAATCAAGTGTAACCTGAATTTGGCCTGTTGTCTGGTTAGGAAATTCCGGTACGCCGTAGGGAGAGGGGCGTGCTGTAACAGGAGCTCGCCTGTTGAGTCTTTGCCTTATTACAAAAAGAGAGTCGTCTACATCACCTTCTTTATCCGTAAATTTCAGTAAAAATCTTAAATCACCTCCTTTTGGTACAACATTCCTGCTAACAGATACTATTTTAATCTGGGGTTTCGTCTCGAATTTATCTTTGTCACAGGCAACCAATACCAGGAAAATAAAAAAGATCAAGATGAGTTTATTCATAGTGTTTAGCTCGGTTTCAAATTTACAACATGTCCAATGAAATACCTAAAGCCGAAAAGTTAATACAGAGGATATTCTCAATAAACAGCCCTGATGATTTTGTAGAAACCACGCTGGATGTTTTTCAGTTTCAGTATGAGCACAATGGTCTATATAAGGAATTTGCAAGTTTACTAGGGTGTAATCCTAAGAACATCAGAAGAATTGAAGATATTCCCTTTCTTCCTGTCTCTTTCTTTAAAACGCATAAAGTGCAGGCTACTCTTTTTGAGCCACAAGTAATATTTACAAGCAGTGGTACATCAGGCAGTACAACAAGCAGTCATTACATAAAAGATGTGCATGTTTATGAATACAGTTTCAAAAGGACGTTTCAGGAGCTTTATGGACAAGTAACTGATTATTGCATTCTTGCTCTTTTACCTTCTTACCTGGAAAGGCAAGGTTCTTCTCTCGTGTACATGGTAAAACAGCTGATGAAAGAAAGCGGGCATCCGCTAAACAACTTCTTTCTGAATAATTTCTACGAACTATCCATCACATTGGCAGAGTTGGAGAGGCAGAAACAAAAAACATTATTTATAGGAGTTACTTATGCATTGTTGGAGTTCGCTGTGAAACATCCCACGAACCTTCAACACACTATTGTAATGGAAACCGGAGGTATGAAAGGGAGAAAAAAAGAAATGATAAGAGGCGAAGTGCATCATGAATTACAAAAGTCTTTTAAAATTAAATCCATTCATTCCGAATATGGTATGACCGAATTGCTGTCGCAGGCGTATTCTAAAGGGGATGGATTATTTAGTACGCCGCCATGGATGAAAATATTAATCCGCGATGAAGATGATCCGCTGCAATTGCTTTTAGTAGCAGTTGCAACTGGTGGCATAAATATAATTGACCTAGCAAATATCTATTCCTGTAGTTTTATTTCTACCGAAGACATTGGCAGGTCCTATCCAGATGGATCTTTTGAAGTGTTAGGTAGAATGGATAACAGCGATATAAGGGGGTGTAGTTTACTGGCAATTTGAAAGCTATTTTCAAGATCTGTTCCACGTATGTAATATATTTATGCTTGGGATTTCGTTTATAGGTTTCTACGAAGATGTCCTTTGTTCGATAAAATTGAAGTTGTTATATTGCTGCCTAATTTCCAAAGCCCGGGTGGCGGAATTGGTAGACGCAGCAGACTCAAAATCTGCCGTTCGCAAGAATGTGCTGGTTCGATTCCAGTCCCGGGCACTTTGAATTACAGCCACTTACATATAAATTTGTGCAACTGGAAAATTTAAAGTTTGCAAACAGACAACTTGAAAAGCTCCTCTGGTTTCTTGAGTTGGCTAAAATTGCATAAAGACCTTGTACTCGTTGGAGAATAACTGGTAACTCAATGCACTTCTTCTTAATTAAAAATCTTTTATTCTCTTTAGACATTCAGTTGACTATTTTTGAATATTAGTGAGGCGATTTAAGACTATATAAACCCACTACTAATTCTTTTCTGGTTACCTATTAGTTCGAAGTGAATATTCAGCCATTCGTGCTATTTTTCAAGCGACATTCGGTTGACGTTATATGGAAAAGATTCTGTGTGCTCTAAGAGTTGGGGCCTACACTCTTAAAGATCAGAATAAACAGTACTTCTCATCAAAATGATTTCCGATCTTGAGACATTTTTCTGGTATTGCGGCATTGAAGAAAGCTTTTTCCACGCAGTATCTTCAGCAAATTTTTTCCAATGTGAATTCCGTTCGTCCATATTCTCAAAACACGTCATGTACATAAGGTTTGGCAACCTATTACCTGTCAGCACTTCAGCGTAAAAAATGGCATTAAATCCTAATTGTTTAAACAGATCAATTTCGCCACCTTCATTAAACATATGTACCTTATTTCTGTAAATGTTTTCAGAAGCACTTTCATAACTGCGCAACTCATACACCTTTGAAGTGGATGGGGATTTAAGGTTCGGTTTTTTAGAAACAGGCATTTTGGAAAAAGCTTTCAACAGCATCTTTTCAATACGTTTATAAGCAGGTTTTGTATAAGGGGAACTGATATACTCTTGTCCTTTTCTCAAATACTGTTGATCTTTCTCTAATTTTTCATCCATGCTGAGGAATTGCATTATTTGTTTAAAAGGAATAAACACTATAATTTTTTTTATTACACCTGTATCATTTGCAATTGGTTTGAAAAAACCAACTTTATTAATTTTCAAGCGATGCAATGCTGGCAGCAATGCATGTTCCAGGTATTGATCCAATAGAGTTTCCTGGTATTTATTTTCAAAATAATAAGTTCGAATCTCATAATACTCCAGCTTTTTAAAAGGGTAGGAGTCCTTAAAAGAAATGATGAGAAATACTACACCAAAAAGACTGTAAACAACGTTTCTCATAAACGAGGATTGTAAATAAATTCCACCCATATTTGAAATATATTGCTCAAAACCCTTTACTATATTCCATCTAACAGTTCTTCTTTTATTTCCGCCCAACAACTTGCTGCCCCTATGAGAGATGAGTCTTCACAGATCTATGAGCATTGCAGTTATATGAGAGCCTCCTATATCTACACCTAATGCAAGATTCTTTTCCATTCTTAATTTAATTACAAGATTTTTTTCAACAACGGTATAGCAGCACCTAACCCTTCGTATTTGTATGTGAATTAGCTTATTTGCCGATCTCCTTTAATTCTTTTACTTGTTTGCATTAACAAGGACGACTGCCTGATAATCAATGGAGCATGCAACACAACCTTTTTCGCCTGTATTGCGGATCTTGCATCTACGTTATTGAGCAAAATACTTATTACTTGTTCTGACATTTCCTTGATTGGTTGAGCCACTGCAGTTATGGAAGGAGAATGTAAACGGAACAAGTCATGATCATCGAAAGTAATAACTCCAATCTCCGAAGGTATTTTACGCTGAAGTCTGTTAATTGCCTCTAGTCCGCTTATTCCTAAGTAGTTAGTAGCAAAAAAAACGGCATCCAGTTCTGTTTCCGTATTTAAAAATGCTTCAATACCGTCAATATAATTTTTAGAATTTTCATGATAAGGGATCTTCTTAATATATGATTTTAGACTGTTTTCCTTGATCGCTCTTGCGTACCCGTTGTATCTTTCCTGCATTTGAGTTTGATCAGAAGTAAGAGTAACAAAAGCTATATTCTTATACCCCTGCTCTATAAAATGGTTTATGGCGTTGTAAGTACTGCCAGCATTATCTACAATAACATAGTTAGTGTTGACATTAGGAAAGTATCTGTCAAATAATACTACATGGCATTTCTTTTTTAATAGAAAGTTTATATCCTCCTCCGTTCCTGTTGTAGGAGTAATAATATAAGCATCCACCTGCCGTTCATAGAACACACGAATAAGTTCGCTTGTCTTATGAGTATCATTATCAGAACTACAATATATAATTCGAAATCCATTTTGAGAAGCAGTTTCCTCAATCAACCTGGCAACATTCGCGAAAAAAGGGTTAGATATGTCTTCAACAATTAAACCGATGAGATTAGTCTTACCGGTACGTAAACTTTTAGCTAAATGATTGGGTGAGTAATTTACTTTTTTAGCATAGTTAAGTACTCTGTCTGCTAAATCAGCACTTATCCGCTTTTCTTTTGCTTTACCATTCAATATAAAAGAAACTGAAGTTATAGAAACGTTTAATTCCTTCGCTATATCTCCAATCACAAGGGCCTTTTTTCTCATCTAATCTATTATTTATCAAATCAAATGTAACGAGTTCAAATTAAGCATGACATTCAACTAATCTAAACTGAATATCGTTTTGTCTTTATTTACGAAAAACTTTCCTTCATGAGTAATAATCAGCCAGTCCTGCTTAATTGGTATCATTACTTATCTGTTTCGAACTAACTCATTTTTTACTATAATCTCATTTATGTCAGTTTCTTTGCTAACCGGAATTATACGGAACGTATATTCATACTTCTTTGCGGCTAATAAATATTCAGGATGTACACGAGCCCCCCAACCTATATCGCCGCCAACACCCATTTGCTTCATATCCACGTACAAGTAAGTATTGTCTCCTCTTATCAACTGGTGACTTGTTTTTGATTCATTTAAAGAATGCAAGGAATAATTCTGAACATTAATGCTTAGAAGAGAGTCGCTTGATAGAAGCAACCCTGTTCCATCTTTTGATGAAAGCAGCATCCATCGCATATCAGTTTTATTACCATTCTCCTGCGGCATTACATAAGGATAATGCTGGTCGGCAACTCGTCCTTTATACAGTCCCACCAGTGCACTTTCTTTCCTGTCTTCATGAGTTTCGTGAGGCCCCTTTCCATACCATGTAACCTGGTTAAATGAAGCCGGTAATTTGAACTGCATACCCACTCTTGCTAATGGCGGAAGTTGGTCTTGTGTTTCAAATACATGCTCCATTTTTATATAGCCATTACCGTAGATGGTATAGGTTGATGTGTGATTAATACTTCCCTTTTTAAGTGGAATGTTATTTTTCACATACACTTTTGCCACTTGTGGTTCAATCAATTCAGCTTTCATTTCCGCAGGACTAATGCTGATTGCATCCAAACCAGTAGCACGCCAGCGATGAGCATAGCTGCTGGTTTTTCCACCTTCATCATTATCCGTAGGAACACGCCAAAAGTTTGGCAGCACGGCACCTGCCAAAAATTCTTTGCCATTGAATGTATAACTCATGAGAGTTCCTGCACTCTTACTAAACGTCGCAGAAAAATTCTTTCCTTTAATGACGATATTATTTCCCTGCACTAATTGGAGAGAAGGCAGGTCAGTTGTTTTAATTACAAGAGCTGGTGCTGCCGGCGCAGGAAGTTGTAATTGCTCTGATGCAACTTCAAATCCCTTATCAGCCCACTTGTTCGCTGCTTTTAACCGGAACCTGAAATTCAGAAAATATTCTGCACCGGGTTTAATCAGATTTTTATTGAAAGGTATGGTTAAGGATGTGGTTGCTTGCGGTTGCACATTCAGTTGATTGATAAGACCACTTTGAATGACTTTACCATTCTCCAACAAGCTCCACTGCAGTGAAACATCATTCAAATCCTTAAAGAAAAATCCATTGGCTACTTCCACTTTTCCGATCAGGATATCTACTGCACTTACATTAATATTCTGCAATACTTTTTTTACTTCTTTAATTTCCGGTTGCAGTGACCTGTCCGGCCCAACTAAACCGTCATTAGCATTTGCACCATCAATGTAGTTGATAATATTCCAGTACTTTCTGCCATTTGCATCTTTTGAACGCAGCCCCTGGTCCACCCAATCCCAAATGAATCCACCCTGCAGACGTGGATATTTATAAAAAGCATCCCAATACCACCTGAAGTTTCCGACGCTGTTCCCCATAGCATGCGCATACTCGCAGATAATCACAGGTCGTGTGGGGTCTTCATTCATGAATCTTATAATCTCTTCCACAGATGGATACATCAGGGAAATAATGTCGTAGCGTGAAAGCGTTTTTTCATATGCAGGTATCTGGCTCTCGTAATGAATGGGACGTGTAGGGTCGATTTGTTTCATGGCAACATACATGCTGTCAAAATTTCTTCCCCAGCCAGTTTCATTTCCCATTGACCAAAAGATGATTGATGGATGATTTTTATCTCTTTCCACCATATCAAGTCCCCGTGCTACAAATACCTTTGTCCATGCCGTATCTTCTGATAAATAGATTTTTTTATCCGCCCACAATTCATGACTCTCCAGGTTAGCTTCATCCATCACATACAAGCCGTACTCATCACACAACGCATACCACTCAGGTACATTAGGATAATGAGAAGTACGCACAGCATTGATGTTGTGCTGCTTCATCAGCTTGATATCTTCTATCATTGATTCACGGGTCAATGTTCTTCCCTTATACATATCGAATTCATGCCGGTTAACGCCTTTTACTTCGATAGGTTTTCCATTTATGAGCAACTGTCCATTTCGTATTTCCACTTCACGAAAGCCTATTTTATGACTTAGCACTTCAAGCAGTTTTCCTTTATTATCAAACAATTCCAAGGTCAATGTGTATAGGTTGGGAGTTTCAGCAGTCCATTTTGCAGGTGCTGATACGTTCTCCCTGACATTTGTTATTCTTTCATTTCCTGCTGCCACATTGCCCGGACGTATTTCTTTATTAATGATTGTTCTTCCACTTGCATCAGCCAGCTTTGCCTTAACTGTGTGACCACTTACATTTTGCTTAGAGTAGTTCTTTACATTCACTATCAAATCGAAAACTGCATTTCGATAGTTATTATCTAAATCAGTTTTTACATGAAAGTCCCTAATGTAAACGGAAGGTGTGGCAAAAAGATATACATCCCTGTAAATACCACTAAGCCGCCAATAATCCTGGTCTTCCAAATAGCTGCCATCTGACCAGTTAATCACCTCCGCTGCCAATGTGTTTTCACCTTTTTGTAAATAAGGAGTGATGTTGAATTCCGCAGGTATCATTCCATCTTCATGATAACCCACTTTCTTTCCATTCACCCATACATACATGGCAGATTGCACTCCCTCAAAATGCAGGAACACTTGTTTGCCTGTCCATGTTTCAGGAATAGTAAATGCTCTCCTGTACAATGCAGTTGCATTGGTATCTTGTTTTGGAACATAAGGCGGATTAGCAGGAAAAGGATGTTTGATGTTGGTGAAAATAGGCCTGTCGTAATTGCCTTGTAATTGCCAGTTACCGGGCACACTGATGTTATCCCATGTTGCAGTGCTGTAGTTTTGATTATAAAAATTGCCAGGCACGAGCAGTGGTGTTTTTAACCACTTAAATTTCCATGTTCCTTTCAGCGATTTGTAAAAGGATGATTTCTTTTTATCAAAGTTTTTCGCTGAAGCAATATCCTGGTAAGGCATCAGCGTGCTGTGCGCCGGTTCTGTATTTATTTTAAAAACAGCAGGGTTCTCCCAATCATGCTGTTGCGAAAAAGAATTATTAGCGAGGAAAAAACCGATAATAAACAGAAATACTTTACATTTCATCTTACTTAATAATTGGTAGATTAATTACTTCCATTGAATCACCATCGTTTCTTCAGGTGATATTTCAAGCAGATTGTTAGCAATTTTTCCGTGATGGTCAACAAAGAGGATAGCTGGTTTCAAACTGCTCTTGTTCTCCATCTGCACTTTCCTTGTTTCTTTTGATTTATTGATAACAACAGTGATGTATGAATTGCCCGACTTCATAGTTTTCATCAGCATTTTCGATTGAATAGTTTTGAACCGGAAAGGAATATTCGAAAGACTTTGCTTTGCTTCAAAATTTATCAAAGCCGCAAGCTTACTATAGTCTTCATTTATTCTTGCGCCCAAGCCAACCAACGACGGTATCCATACAACTTCACCTTTGCCGTAGCTGTTTCTTACTGCTACTGGTTCATTATTTATTCTGCTGATTGGTTTTGCAGTTGTTGGGACAATGGTTCCTCTCCACAGATGTGCAGGTAACACAAGGCTAGGATTGGTAAGGTTTATTTTAAAAAAATTATCAACCATCCTGAACTCACTGATATTTCCACCAAATACTTTCTCCAATGGAAAACCTGTTGACATGATACAAAGTGCATTTTCATCATAATAGCCGGTCAATCCATCAACAATCAACTTACCACCTTTGCTGACAAAGTCATGCAGGTTCTGCCAGTAGCGTGATGGAATAGATATCTGGTGTGCAAGAATTATAGTGGTTCCGGTATAATCATTTTTAGAAAAATCAAACTCACTTATCTCTTTAAAATTCGATTGCACACCCATTTCACTTAGCGCTTCAAAATACGCCAAGGCTGATTTCATCACGCCTCCCACACTGCGGCCTTCGTAATGCGTACCACCTGTTTGCAGCTTTTTTTCCACCCACATAGCCTCACGTACGTATAACACATTTATTCCCGATTCATGGACCTTTGCCTGAGCAAACAACTGCGGATTTTTGTTAATGATACTTGCAACAGTTGCTGCTGCCTTCATCCTGTCCGAAGGATTATTTTGGAAATCCAGCATGGCCCATTCGCCTGCTTCAATACCCGATGCCCGCGGATTCAAGCACCAAAAAATTGCTCCCTTACTTTCCGTTCCAATTGTTGTCCACAACCATTGATTAATTTCTTCCTTTGTCGGATTCATGGGACGGTAACCACTGTAAGTATTATTACCACCCTGAAGCTCGGTCATCAGCCATGGAATATTTCCTGCACCGCTTCTCAAGATTTCACTATTGACAGACATTGCCATCGCATACTGATCTCTGTTGAAGTAACCAAAATGCCAGCTGGCATGTGCAGAGCCACCGAGGCTGGTAAGAAATTTCTGCCATTCAGGGAAGTTGTATTCAGCAGCTAATTGGAAAATAGCATGATTATTTACATGCACCGGACTTCCGGGGTCGTACTTATGAATTTCATCTGTCAACCATTTCAAAAACCAAATGTTGTAATCAACCAAAAACCGTTCTTCAGCAAAATCAAAATGTTCGTAGCCCCTGCTGTTATACTGCGGGGCAGGTTGCATTTTTTTCCACTCTTCAAATTTGTTTTTCGCAAAAGCATCTTTCGGCAATCCGCCTGAACCGGGTTCATTGATAGGCACCCAGCCGTAGTGTGATTTAAACTGCTTAAAATGTGTAACAAGATTTTTAATGTAATCAGCAATTGATTTTAAGTGCTGCTCATCACGGGGAAACTTGAAGCCACCAACATCTGTAAAGGAAGTTGCAGGAAATAAATTACCGTAGATCTTAATGCCGTATTTCTCACCTGCTTTATATGCCTGGTCAAACAAACTGAAATCCCATTTTCCATCAGGTGTACGCATATACCGCTCAAACATGCGAATGCGGGTCAGTGTCATTCCTGCTTCTTTCATTCGCTTGAACCATGTGTCAATTTGCTCTGGTGTTTGTCCCCGTTCAATAAAAATTTCAGCGCCAATCATGGGCACTTCAGTTGTGGATGTTTGTGCCGAAGCAGATTTTGGCAAAACTGTTGTAAGCAGGTAAATAAAAAACAGTGCTGTAACAAAGTAGTGATATGTGAAAAAAAACTTTTTTTTAGCAAGCATAACCTATTCATTCGTGAGTTCTTAAGTAATTTACTCAACCTTAACAAAAAAGCCTTGTTTGTGATAGCGCCAAAAGTATGCTACCTAAAACGTTTTAGCAAAAATTTCTTACTTTTATTCGTTCCTTGCATTTACACTTTTATGATTAGAAGACTTTTATACACCGCTACTCCTATAGTCATATTTTTCTCTGGAGTTTTAACTACAAAGTCGCAGGATAAAAAAAGTAGTTCAGATACCAAACAACCACCGAACATCATCTGGATTATTACAGATGACATATCCCTTGAGTTAGGCTGTTATGGATATAACCAGGTGAAAACGCCTAATCTTGATGCATTTGCCAAACAAGGTGTGCGACATACTAATACTTTTGTCACCGGTTCTGTTTGTTCGATAAGCCGCTCTGCATTGATGACAGGTATGGTTCAAACAACTATTGATGCACATAATCATCGTAGTCATCAAAATGATGGATATACACTACCTCCACCGATAAAACCAATCACAGACTATTTAGATCAGGCCGGTTATTACAGGGTGCTTGCAGAATTGACACCGAATGGAATGAAGAAAACAGACCACCTGGATTTTAATTTTAACCACACAAATAAATACTTTGACGGGCATGACTGGAAGCAACGTAAAGAAGGGCAACCTTTCTTTGCTCAAATAAATATTGGTGTAACGCATAGAGGCAAGCATTGGCGAACAAGTGTACAACAGCACCAGCCGCAAATTAACCCTGATAAAGTGAAGTTGCCATCTTATTATCCGGACCATCCGGTTGCAAGAGAAGATTGGGCAACTTACCTTGAATCAATACAGCTAATGGATACTTACGTTGGAAATTTCCTGAAGCGGTTAGATGAGGAAGGGCTTGCGGAAAACACGGCCGTAATTTTCATTAGTGACCATGGACGCTGCCATGTACGGGATAAGCAATTTGTGTATGATGGCGGAATTCATATTCCGTTTCTTATGCGATGGCCGGGACACCTGAAACCGGGAACAGTAAATGATGATTTGATTAGTAGTATTGATATCACAGCTACGACATTAAAGATTGCAGGCATCGAGCTGCCAAAATATATGGAAGGCCGCCCATTCATTGGTGCGGGAGCAAAAAAGAGAAAGTTCGCTGTTGCAGCTAAGGACAGGATGGATGAAACAGTTGATAAGATGAGGGCTATTCGCACAAAAAGATTTAAATACATAAAAAATTATTATCCCGAACGGCCATACATGCAGCCAAATGCATATAAAGAATTAGAATACCCGGTCTGGAACCTGATGAAAACCTTATATGCACAGGGAAAACTAACTCCTGCACAGGCTCAGTTTTGTGCACCCACAAAACCTGCTGAAGAACTTTATGATATACAAGCAGACCCCGAAGAAATTCATAATCTGGCTGCCTCATCTAAACATCAAAAGACATTGAAGAAGATGCGCAGGACCCTGGAGAAATGGATTAAAGAAACAGATGATAAAGGCCAATATCCTGAAAAGGATATAAAAGTTGAGAAACATGTTAAATACTAACTATTATATTTATTTGAACTGGATATTAAAATGAAGCTTGAACGGTTCCGCTTCTTATCAATTCTTTTCTTTACAGCACTAGTTTTTTTTGCTTGCACGGATAACTCTCAACAACAACCAGACAATCAAATATCACCGGAGCCTGAGAGTAAAAAAACACCTGACACCATACCAGGTAAAATGATATGGATACCCGGCGGAACATTCATGATGGGAACCCACGACCCTGATTTTACTGACGCACGGCCTGTGCATGAAGTAACTGTGAATGGATTTTGGATGGATGAACATGAAGTTACAAATGCAGAATTTGCAGCATTTGTAGAAGCAACCAATTATATAACTGTTGCAGAGCGAAAGCCCAATCCTGCAGATTATCCCAATGTTCCCCCTGAGAATTTAGTTCCCGGTTCTGCAGTGTTCTCACCACCGCCACAAAACGTTGCTTTAAATAACGCACTTCAATGGTGGAGTTACGTACCTGGCGCTAACTGGAAGAATCCTCAGGGACCATCAAGTACAATTGATGGACGCCCAAATTACCCGGTGGTACACATCTCTTATGAAGATGCTGCAGCTTATGCAAAATGGACGGGAAAGCGTTTGCCCACAGAAGCCGAATGGGAATATGCAGCACAGGCAAATCGGCCAAAGAAAAAATATTATTGGGGTGATGAACTGAAGCCTGGTGGCAGGTGGCTGGCGAATATTTTCCAGGGAGACTTTCCCACACAGAATACAGGTGAAGACGGTTTTTTAGAACTTGCTCCTGTAAAGAGTTTTCCTCCTAATCCTTTTGGATTATACGATATGGAAGGTAATGTTTGGGAATGGTGCAATGATTTCTATCGTCCTGATTATTACAGTCACAGTCCAAAGAACAATCCGCAAGGACCTGCTGATAGTTATGATCCCGATGAACCTCACTTAGTGAAACGGGTGCAACGTGGCGGCTCATTTATTTGCAGCGATCAATACTGCATTCGTTACCGGCCGGGAAGCCGTGGCAAAGGAGAAGTAACAAGTTCAGGTAATAACATTGGATTTCGTTGTGCGAGAGATGACAATACGAAAAAGTAAATTGATGAAAGTTATTCTATCTCTAATATTTGTCTGCACAATTCTCATTGCCTCCGGACAATCTAAGAATGCATACATCCGTATCAGCCCACGTGATCATCGTTACCTTGAATATTCAGATGGCAAGCCTTATATACCTATTGGTCTTAATCTTATAGGAATGGGAAGGTTTGGTACTGATTCAGGATTTGTACAAATAGAAAACCTTTTACAAAAATTATCGAAAAATAAAGGCAACTATTTCAGGATTTGGCTTAGCGATAAATTCTTTGATATTGAACATACCAAAAGCGGAAAATATGATGAGGTAAAAGCTGAGAGATTAGATAAGGTTATACAGATGGCAGCAAAATATAACCTTCACATCAAAGGGACTATAGAACATTTCAGGCATTTTAATAAAGAACCTGCCTGGTCAGCCAAAGCTTTACATGATATAAAAAATGGCGGTACAGCTACAAGTATAAAAGATTTTTTTATAGGAAATGCAAGCAAAGAACTTTATAAGAGAAAGCTTGACTGGTATGCGAAACGTTATGCTTCTGATCCAACAATCTATACATGGGAATTGTGGAACGAGGTAAACACAGTACAAGGTGGTGG
>JBHENB010000017.1:0-42554 GCA_046262255.1 Chitinophagaceae bacterium | reverse complement strand
GCTGCAGGTGCCGTGATTAATAAGAAGAACCGTGCAGCAGGTGCTGTAATTGGTGGTGTGATTGGTGCAGGTGGTGGATATGTACTTGGTCGCAAAATGGATAAAAAAGACGGCCGTTATTAATTCTATAAATCCCAAATAATTGCTGCGGGAGTTTCATAATAGAAATTCCCGCTTTTATTTTGCAGAAGTAGCCCTCTTTTGTAATTTCTTTTTCTGAATAGTATAATTTATTCTCAGGTCAACAAAATCTGCAACCTGACGATGAACTTTCATGTTGAAACCAACTCCTAAATGGCGGTTTATTCTGTATAATAAGCCCCATCGGTGAAACAATCTGTCGTAATAGGGTGTTTCATCAAAAACATAAATACCAAGGCGCTGACTAAACAAAAATTTTCCCAGGATAAACTCATGTCCTGCCATTATACCTGCTTTTACAGGGTTTGCATTCATGGAATCCCTTTTCAAACGAACAGAAAGTTTTTCATCCCGGTAAACTTCCGCCCCCAAGGTTAAAACATTAATACGTCCAACCTGTTTGCCTATCTGCGAGAAGAGACCTATGAGTGGCAACCGGCGGCTATTACCATTTTCATCCAACGATCTTCTTGCAATACCAAACAATCCTGCATCCCACCGCATGGGATAATTTCTCCAGAATTTTTCTTTTGTACGCACACCGGTATAATAAGGCCTGGAGGTGTTTTGATAGGCAATTGCAACACCTGCAGTCGGCCAGTTTATTCCCTTGTTGGGTTCTTTCATGCCACCATTTGATGTATGCTGATAATTTGCAGATGTATTTAACCACCACTGGTTATGTATGCGAAACCATAATCCCAAACCTACAAGTGCATAACCGCTGATACTTGTACTGTAAGACTGGTTCGCCGGATTTTTAATACTATCAAAAGGATTGGAGAGATAAGTAAAGCCGGTTGAAGCTTTAAAAGAAAAAAAGATTTTATTACTCAGTTTGTAAGCAGGTTCCACAAAATAAGAAGCGGTCATGCTCTTACCTAAAATAGCATTGTCATAATCATAATAGGCAAGCGAAAGCCCTTGACGGGGAAAGCAATTGCACAATGCCCAGGTAGATGGATCATTTCTCTGCCAGCTCAGGATAACTTCAACTCCGGTGGGATTAGAGCCTTTGGTATTTTGGACATCCTGGGAATGAGCAAAAATAAAACCATGCTGTACACCGGCCCCAACAGAAAACATGTTCTTTAACTTTCCCGTACTTTGGATAATTGGTATTGAATCATTTTGTGCAATTGCGTGGCGCAAACAAATTTGATCTATTATCAACAGTATGAAATATTTATAAATATTTCCAAAAAGCATTAAAATACAATTGTGATATGCTCAGTTTCTTATTCAGTAAATTACCTTTTTTTCTTTATATAATATCCCTTTTTTGTGCCTGATGAACGTCTCTCATAAAGAACGTCAACTGTTCTCATTTTTAACACATGCAGGCAATACCATTATTAGAAATATTATCTTGCACCAGACATGAATTTTACACTGCGGGCATGGACAATGAACGACTTAGAAAGCCTGGTGAACTTTGCAAACAATTTCCATATCGCAAAAAACATGATGGACAGGTTCCCGCACCCATATACAGTTGAGCAAGGCAAATCTTTTATAGAATTAACTACAAAAGAATCTCCTCCTAATATATTAGCGATAGTTATAGGAAATCAAGCTGCAGGCGGCATTGGCATTCATCCTCAAACAGACATCTACCGAAAAAATGCTGAGTTAGGCTATTGGTTGGCGGAACCTTTCTGGGGTAAGGGTATTATAACTAAAGCTATAATAGAAATGGTGGAGTATGGTTTTAAGAATTTTGAAATAGACAGAATTTTCGCAAGACCCTTCGGAACAAATGTTGCCTCTCAGAAAGCTCTTGAAAAAGCGGGTTTCCTTCTTGAAGCACGGTTTGAGAAAACTATAATCAAGAATGGAGAATATTTAGATGAGTTAATTTATGCAGTTAGAAGGCAACAATAATTTTGATTCCACTTATCTGTGGCTGTTCCTCTCCGGAGAGACTGCATAAAAATAAGTTAGCTAAAAAGTACGGCAACCTGTAGATTGCCGTACCTATAAACCCTCTTTACAACAGCAAATACTATTGGTTCGGAATTTGTGCTGTGGTCAAACTCTATAAGGGAAGAAGGAACTGGCATGATTACTACACGTGAAAAATTAATGAAATCTTCATCGGTTTTGATGCGGGTAAGTAAGAAATAGCAATCTATGGTTTCTCTCTTTAGCAAGCACAACCTTCTTTACTTATTTCATTGAAGTATTATTTTATCTTAGCATCTGCCAATACCAACTGTGCAAATGTATCAGGAAATTAAAAGAAAAGTTTATACTCTCCTCCACCCTGAGTTAGGGGAAACCAGATGGGATAAATTAGTAAACACTGCCATAATCCTTCTCATTGTATTAAATGTTGTTGCGGTTATACTGGAAACTGTTCCTTCTATTTACGAACCATATCAGCACTTTTTTGACAACTTCGATCTGTTTTCAGTTGTTGTCTTTAGCATTGAATATGTACTACGGGTTTGGTCTTCTAACTGTGATCCTAAATATAAACACTCTGTTTATGGTCGTCTGCGGTATATGGTTTCGTGGGGAGCTTTAATTGACCTTTTGGCTATAATACCTATTTATTTACATACCATTCTGAATTTTGATTTAAGAGTTCTGAGAATAATGAGACTGATGCGGTTTTTCAGGTTGTTCCGGTTAACTGCTTACATGCAATCTGCTAAACTGGTGACCAATGTTTTTAAATCAAGAGCCAATGAGTTAGTACTAAGCCTGGTGCTTGTTTTATTTCTGTTTATTATTTCTTCCTGTGTAATGTATTTTGTGGAACATCCAATGCAACCTGAAGCTTTTTCCAGCATACCCGCAACCATGTGGTGGAGTATTGTTTCCTTAACTACTGTTGGCTACGGGGATATGCGACCCATAACCGATTTAGGTAAGATTTTAACGGGAGTAATGTTATTAATAGGTGTTGCCCTGCTTGCTTTGCCTGCGGGCATTATAACCGCAGGCTTTCTGGAAGAATTAAGACTGATAAAAAATCCAAAGCCAAAAAACTGCCCTCATTGCGGTAAGCCTTTGGATCATTACGATCATCACTGAGCGATACGGCTTACGTATTCCAGTTCAAATGGAAAAGCATTTTCTGTCAACAAAAGTTAAAAAGGAACCTTTAACTGGTACTTGTGTTTGTAACGTTCATTTAGTTGCTTATGCTTATCGTTTAAATCAATTTTGCGGCCCTGAATAAATGCATCCGTTACAATACTGTTTTTCATATCCAGAATATCGCCGATACTAATAACAATATTGGCATCTTTACCTGGCTCTATACTGCCCGTTCTATCGGCCACACCTAAAATTTTTGCTGCATTCAAAGTAATTGCCTGCAATGCCTGTTCTTTAGTTAGACCATAAGTTGCAGCGGTACCTGCATTGAAGGCTAAGTTCCGCCCACGGGTTTGCCCGTCATCATCTGCAATAGAAAACAATACACCTGCTTTTTGCAGCATGGCAGGAGTTTTAAATGGCTGGTCAACATCATCATCTGCCATTGTAGGCAGACTGTGTGGCTGATTAAGAATCACAGAAACATTGGTTTGTTTCAACAGATCGGCAATTTGCCAGCTATCACTTCCCCCAACAATTACCACGTCAAAGCCAAATTCACGAACAAAATCCAGGGCTACCAACATTTGTTTCACCGTGTTTGCATGTACATACAGCTTTTTACTTTTATCATAAAGCCCTTTAACGGCTCCGTATCTCAGGTTCGTTTCATCATGTGTATTTAAGGAAGAATAAGCCTTTGCTTCGCGAAAAAACATTTTGATTTTATCCACTTGTTCCAGCCCCTGTTTTACAGGATCAACGGGGGGCTGCGAGGCATTAGGTCCGCCTGGAGCACTACCAAAACCACGGGGTCGGGGCAATAAAGAAGGCATGTAAAAATGAAGGCCAGCATCCATTTTGTAGGCTGCATCTTCCCAATTCCAGGCATCCAGTTGCACTACGGAAGATTGCCCAGCTACTAAACTACCCTGTGGCACTACATTCGCCAGCAAGATTCCATTGGAGCGAAGCGTATTAATAACTTTTGAATCTGTATTATACGCAACTATAGAACGCACATTGGGATTCATTTCACCTATTTCCTGGAAATCACTGGTTGCGCGAACAGAAGACACTTCTACCAACCCAAGATTGCTGACGGGAAGAATTAAACCGGGATATACATGCTTCCCTTGCGCATTAATTGAGGTAGCACCTGCCGGGATAGTAACGTTAGTTCCTACCGATGCAATTTTTCCGTTGGTAATAACAATGGATGCATTTTCGTGTACCTGGCCGTTACCAACATGAACGGTAGCGTTTGTGATAACTGTAGTTCCTGTATGTTTTGGTGTAGGATAAATTGCTTCCTGCGCAGAAGCAACAAATGTTAGAAGTGTAGATATATTAATGAGTACTTTTTTCATGTTATTTTTAAATTATTGTTTGAGGGTTTAAAGTTTAAGGTTTAAAGTTCTTTAGGTGTAACCTTTTTTCTTACGCCCAAGAAATTGTATGAACTCAGCTTTTGTACCTCTTTCAAATCCTTCAGCAATGTTATCCATAATTGAGCCGGAGGAACCTTCTATTTGATGAATTAAGCGATAACTTTTCTTAAATCTTCCCAGGTCAGTCAAATCACCCAATAGCTTGCATACTTCTCTTGCCTTTTGCCAGCTTTGAATGTCCTCAAATTGCCTAATGGTTGCCATATTGAACTTAAACTTTAAACTTTAAACTTTGAACTTTAAACTAATTTTCATCCACTGTCAGTAAACCATGACTATGCTGATGCTCGATACATGTATGCATTACCTGGTAAGTAGGTTGTGCAGGTTGCACAGGTGCACCCGAACGTTTTTCCAAATTCATTTTTCTGATGATGCGATTGCGGTCCACATCCACTAATTTTTGAAGCTGCTCATCTTTTTGCCTTTCAAAATATATTGTACCATCCACAATGGTATATAACGCTTTAGCATAAATACTTAGCGGATGATCACTCCACAGAACAACATCTGCATCTTTACCTTCTTTTAAACTTCCCACACGGTCATTTACACGGAGCATTTTTGCCGGGTTTAAAGTAACCATTTTCAAAGCTTCTTCTTCGGACAGATTACCGTACTTAATTGTCTTTGCAGCTTCCTGGTTCAACCGGCGGGCCATTTCAGCATCGTCGGAATTGATGGCTACATTTAAACCTACCCGATGCATAATTGCTGCATTATATGGAATGGCATCCTGCACTTCCATTTTATAATTCCACCAATCCGAGAATGTAGATGCACTGGAGCCATGCTCTTTCATTTTGTCTGCAACTTTATACCCCTCCAGTATATGCGTAAATGTATTTACCTTATATCCCATTTGTTCAGCCACTCTTATTGCTCCTGTAATTTCACTCTGTACATACGAGTGGCAGGTGATATGGCGCTTGCCATTTAATATTTCCACCAAAGCATCCAGTTCCAGATCCCGACGCGGAGCATCCTTTTTGCCTTTATTGTGGTTATACTGCTTCCACGCTCTTTCATAATCTTTAGCTCTTGTAAATGCATCAACCAATACTTGCTCTACACCCATGCGGGTATCAGGGTAACGAATGTTGTTGGATTGATTACCGATAGCACTTGGTGAACGCTTTACGTTTTCACCCAATGCAAATTTTATCTGCCCGGTCCAATTCTTAAATTTCAGCTCTTCATCATTGCCACCCCATCGTAATTTTATTAATTGCGTTTGACCACCAATAGTGTTGGCAGAACCATGTAAAATGTGTGATGTTGTAACACCGCCGCTTAACTGCCTGTAAATATTAATATCATCCGGATTTAAATTGTCTGCAATACGTACTTCAGAAGTTACACTTTGACCTCCTTCGTTTATGGAAGCTGCAGCAATGTGGGAATGTTCGTCAATAATACCCGGTGTTACATGTTTTCCTGTACCATCAATAACCCGTGCACCGGAAGATGAAAGGTTTTTCCCTATGCCTGCAATTTTACCGTTACGCAGCAACACATCCGCATTTTGCATAATTCCCTCTTTTTCATTTGTCCACACAGTGGCATTCCGTATCAGAATAGTTTCCTGCTTTGGCTGTGCACCTTCATCCCAGCCGAACGGCTCAAAAGGAAAAATTACTTTCCCAACAGGACCTGCAGGTCTTTTTCTTGCACTATCGCTTCGCTGAGATATTGGTTGGTCATATGTGGCAGTCCATGTAAGCCGGTTACCTGCGCTGTCCTCACCAAGGCCAGACCACACATCATTATTTACAATGCCGCTTAAATTCATATTCATACCTGGGATTCTTTCGGGGGCTACATTAATACGAACCTGGCGCCCATCATAATAAAATTTAGAGGAAACAGTGTCTTTCCCAATGACAGAGGCCGCAGTATTGCTTCGGAAATCTAAAGTATAATTCACAGGACCGGAAGGAGTATTCAATACCAGTTTGTATGTACCACGTGGGTCACGCCATCCTTCATCTTTGATATTGTACTTCAAACCTTGTATCCAGTTTTGGTAAATAACCGTTTTTTCGTTGAAGATGGGCCCGGAGGTGATGAGAAAGTTAGCCCACTTGCCCTCATCTATACTTCCTACCTGGTCATATATACCAAGAATTGTTGCAGGCGTTTTTGTTAATGCATTCAAAGCTGTTTTTTCAGTAAGACCAAAATTGAATGCCTGCCGCAAATTAGCATTAAAGCTTTTCACATCGCGTATATCAGATGTAGTCAGGCAAAATTGAATACCCGCTTTTTCCAGTGCTCCAGGGTTAGTTGGAGCCATTTCCCAATGCTTTAAATCGCTGAGAGAAACAAATCTTGCATCATTTGGGTCTTCTACATCCTGTGCCTGCGGGTAATTTAATGGTAAAATAAATGTTGCTTTTGTTGCAGCCATTTCTTTTATTCGCTGGTATTCATTACCTCCTCCTTTAATAATATATTGTATCCCTGCCTCGTCACCGACCCGGTCTGCACGCAGGTTATTCCATTTATCACTTGCATCAAATATCTGCGGCAGATTCTGGTTATCGTTCCATGCTTTCAGGCTAAGGTTTAGTCCTTCTTCAGCCGGTTTACTTTTATACCATTGCGCATCAAGATAAGTTTGGCGTAAAAGAGCTATCATCCCCATCATAGAATTGGGATAACTCTGTGTGGAACTTCCTTTATTAAAAGCATAATGGGCAGAAGCCCTGTCCTTCATTATTACCTTATTTTCTTTTTCACTTGCCAAAGAAACGAGGGTTCCTGTGCCTCGTGCAATGCCATCTTTTACATGCGTAAGCACAGAGCCAAAGCCTAATTCTCTTAAGCCTTTTGCCTTTGCATCATCTACTGTAAAAACTTTATACGCATCTGTTTCACTGCGAATGGCCTGGTTCCAGCCATAAGGGCCTTTTGTATTGGTATTGAGTTGCGCCTGTTGGGCAAAATTAAAACCACCCTGCCGCTGCGGTTGTACCGGCGTACCGTAGTCTGAGTATATGTCAATGAAAGAAGGATAAAGAAATTTACCCTTACAATCAATTTCCACAGCACCTTGCGGCGCTTTGAGACCTTTGCCCACTGCTACAATTCTTCCATCTTTGATGATCACAGTAGCATCATTCAAAGTTGCATTGGCATCTTTTACAATAGTGGCATTTGTAAAAGCATAATACCCAAGGCGGGGATTAGCCACACCGTTTTCCGGAAAAGTTGGCTGTGCCGGTAGTACATGGGTAAACAACACAAAAACCCAAGCCATAAATAAGCTTTTTTGTATTCTCATGTTCAAAACGTTTTTTGAATTATTTTGTAGGATTAAGATATAAAAATGAATAGTGCTTAAAATTAATACTTCTGATGAATCTGGCGTCTTTTATTGATCATACTCTATTAAAATCTTCCTGTACGGCAAACGAGGTTGATAAGCTTTGCAAAGAAGCAATTCAGTACAATTTTGCTGCTGTTTGCATACCGCCTGTTTATGTTGTACATGCAGTTGAAGAATTAAAAAATGATCCGGTAAAAATTGCAACAGTTATAGGGTTTCCTTTTGGTTATACATACATTAGAGCAAAAGTAGAAGAAGCAAAACAAGCAATTGATGACGGAGCTGATGAACTGGATATGGTGATGAATATTACTGCCTTTAAAAACTATGACTTTATTTATTTAGAAAAAGAGGTATCCGCTGTACTGAAGATAACAAAAAAGCACAATGTATTGCTAAAAATTATTATTGAAAGTGGATTATTGAACAACGATGAAATTATAAGCTGTTGTAAATTTTTTAAATCGTTCGATATAGATTTTCTAAAAACTTCTACGGGTTATGCAGAGAAAGGTGCTACAGTAGAAACCGTGCAACTAATGCGGCATAACCTTCCATCTTGTATAAAAATTAAAGCAAGCGGAGGAATCAGAACAACTGATTTTGCCATCCAGTTGATAAATGCCGGAGCCGAAAGGCTTGGGTGTAGTGCAAGTGTGGCAATTGTTGTAGGCCAGGCAGGGAAAGATTCCTAAAACTCATTGACCTTTAAAATTGGAACTATTTTTGAATTATTGCTGAAAAATTATTTAATGAAAATAGTGATACTTATTATTAGTGTGTTAATGATGAAGGCAGGGTTGGCACAGGAAACTTCAACTCCTGTTGCAACACAAGCAGCTTCTGTAATTGTACATAAAGATCCGCGGATTGATATATTAGTAAAAAAACAAGCAAGCATTAATAAAACTGCCAATTCCAAAAAAAACTATGCGCACACGATGCGTGGTTACAGGCTGATGGTGATTAATACTAATAAAAGAGAGGATGCTATTGCAGCAAAAACAAAAATCTATACCTATTTTCCAGAGATTAAAGCATACTTGTCGTACCAGTCACCGTACTTTAAATTAAAAGCGGGAAATTTTAAAACACGGGCTGAAGCTGATAGGTATCGTAAAAATATGAATACGCTATTTCCGAATGGTGTTTTCATCATGAGTGACATTATTGAAGTGAAAGCCGATAAGGACGAAGTGGAAGAAGACAATTAAAAAGTTTATCTTTATTGGAATCCATCACAGCCGTGATGGATTTTTTTATTTTTGAAGGATGATAGAAAAGATCAGGCAGCTTGCAAAAACATACGCACCGGAGTTTGTAGAAATCCGACATTACTTACATGCACATCCTGAATTAAGTTATAAAGAATTCGAAACATCAAGGTTTGTTCAAAAAAAATTAGCTGACTTTAATATTCCTTTTGAAATAAAAGCAGGTACAGGTGTAATTGGTTTAATTGAAGGAACTAATCCTACAAGCCGCATCGTTGCCTTACGTGCAGATATGGATGCATTGCCAATTATTGAACAAAATGAAATTTCTTACAAGTCGAAAAATCATGGAGTAATGCATGCCTGCGGCCATGATGTACACACTACCTGTTTATTGGGAGCAGCAAAAATTTTAAGAGAAACAAGAAATGAGTGGGAGGGAACGATAAAGCTCATCTTTCAGCCCGGTGAAGAAAAAAACCCTGGCGGGGCAAGTTTACTCATTAAGGAAGGTGTGCTGGAAAATCCAAAAACCGAATGCATTTTTGGCTTGCATGTTCATCCGCAATTGCGGGTAGGATACCTTAGTTTTAAAGGAGGAAAAGTAATGGCCAGTGCTGATGAGATTTATATTACCCTTAAAGGTAAAGGAGGTCATGCAGCAGCGCCACATTTAACGGCTGACACAATTTTAATTGCATCACATTTAATTGTGAGCCTTCAGCAAATTATCAGCAGAAACAATAATCCGTTCTCACCCTCGGTATTATCCATTACATCCGTGCAGGGGGGACATACTACCAATGTTATTCCCTCAGAAGTTAAATTGATGGGAACATTCAGGGCAATGGATGAAGAATGGCGGTTTAGAGCTCATGAACTTATAAAAAATCAAACCACTCAACTGGTGAATTCAATGGGGGGTGAAGCAGATATTCTTATTGATGTAGGTTATCCCGCTGTTTATAATCATGAAGAACTGAACGACACTGCTAAGCAACTAGCTGAACAGTATATAGGAGCAGACAAAGTGCTGGAAACAGATGTCCGTATGGGTGCAGAAGATTTTGGCTTTTATGCACAAAAAATTCCTGCATGTTTTTTTAGACTGGGAACTGCTAACAAAGAAAAAGGAATTACGGCTGGTGCACATACACCAAATTTTAATATAGATGAAAGTGCAATTGAAATTGGTATAGGTATGATGTCCTTATTTGGGGCACTGGCAGTTTATAAAAGCTAAAAGACCTACAAGCATCTGCCTATAAGTCTTCTTTGCTGATTAGTAAAAATAATGTTCTGCTATTTACTTTTGGATGAACCTTTTCCGGAACTTTTACTTCCACCTGAAGATTTACTTTTAGCACCGGTTTTTCCAGCTGCCTTGCGTTTTTGATAAGCCTGCTCGTGGGGTTGCTGACTTACCGTTTTCGCATCTCTGCCTTTTTTGTTTGGATCGTCTGCCATAATATTAATGAGTTTTTATAATTCATTCAAAAGTTATGCCACTGCGTTTTGTTATAAGTGTTATATTCAAAAAGGAAAAACTTCCCTTTATTAATTTGTATTTTGCATTTTAAAAATCTCCGGATAAATAGTATTTAATGTAGTTAAAGTGTCCCGCCATTGCAGGAAGGGACGATGAAAAGTGGACAGAAGCAGGCTACATAACAAACCATAGTATGCAAAACGACTTACGTAAAGAACAAGCATTAGAATATCACTCCAAAGGCCGGCCAGGTAAAATAGAAGTAATACCAACCAAAGAAGCCAAAACCCAAAGAGATCTTTCCCTTGCATATTCTCCGGGTGTTGCAGAACCTTGTAAAGAAATTGCAGCACGCAAAGAAGATGTTTATAAATATACTGCAAAGGGCAACCTTGTAGCTGTCATCAGTAATGGTACCGCAGTGCTTGGTTTGGGTGATATTGGTCCTGAAGCAAGCAAACCGGTAATGGAAGGCAAAGGAGTTTTGTTTAAGATTTTTGCAGACATTGACGTATTTGATATTGAGATAAACGAAAAGGATCCGCAGAAGTTCGTACAAATTGTAAAAGCGCTGGAACCTACGTTTGGCGGTATTAATCTGGAAGATATAAAAGCACCTGAGTGCTTTGTAATTGAAAAACAATTGAAAGAGCAGCTTACCATTCCAGTAATGCACGATGACCAGCATGGCACTGCAATCATTAGTGCAGCCGCTTTACTGAATGCATTACACCTGCAAAAGAAGAAAATTGATAAAGTGCGTATTGTTGTGAATGGTGCAGGCGCTGCCGCAATGGCTTGTATACAATTATATGTTTCACTTGGTGCAAGACCAGAAAACTTTTGTGTTTTTGACAGGAAAGGTGCGTTGCATATGAATCGTAACGATCTGGAGGGATACAAGGTATTGTTTGCAAATGCAAAAGAGGCAACTACACTGGACAAGGCCATGAAAGATGCCGATGTATTTATTGGGTTAAGCGTTGGGAATGTGGTTACAGCAGAGATGGTTAGAAGCATGGCTAAAAATCCCATTGTTTTCGCTATGGCAAATCCTGACCCGGAGATTGATTGGGAAGAAGCAACAAGCGTAAGAAAGGACATCATAATGGCAACTGGCCGCAGCGATTATCCAAACCAGGTAAATAATGTATTAGGCTTCCCGTATATTTTTCGTGGTGCACTCGATGTAAGAGCCACGCAGATTAACGAAGCAATGAAACTTGCTGCAGTAAAAGCTCTTGCAGACCTTGCAAAATCGGCGGTGCCGGATATAGTTAATCTTGCGTATAACACTAAAACAATCACCTTTGGTTCAGATTACATAATTCCAAAACCACTTGATCCAAGATTGCTTGCAACCGTTGCACCCGCGGTAGCTAAGGCAGCCATAGAAAGCGGCGTAGCACAACATCTAATTGCGGACTGGGATGCTTATACAAATGATTTAAACGGTAGGTTAGGGTTGGACAACCAGGTATTAAGAGCTTTAGGCAGTAAGGCACGCCAGGCCCCAAAAAGGATAGTTTTTTCAGAAGCAGAAAATATAAAAATATTAAAAGCAGCGCAGATAGTGATTGATGAGGGAATAGGTTATCCAATATTGTTAGGCAATGAAGCCAGAATAAGAACAATTGCAGCAAGCAATGGAATTGATTTAGAAGGATTGCCAATTTATGATCCCCGTAGTGACGCAATGGAACAGAAACGAAATGAATATGGCGAACTATTTTTTCAAAAGCGGCAACGAAAGGGATTTAATTATTACGAGTCTAAAAAAGTAATGAAAGACCGCAACTATTTTGGTTGCATGATGGTGGAAACAGGCGAAGCAGATGCCATGATTTCGGGACTAACTAAAAATTACCCCGATACAATACGTCCTGCAATACAGGTAATAGGAATAGAAGAAGGCGTAAATAAAATTGCCGGTATGTACCTGATGCTTACTAAAAAAGGGCCCTTATTTTTAGCCGATACCACCGTTAACTTTAATCCAACTGCTGAACAACTTGCAGAAATCACTTTATTAGTGGCGAAAGAAGTACGCAATTTTAATATCACACCACGCATTGCCATGCTTAGTTATTCTAATTTTGGTAGCAGTAATTCTGCAGAAGCCAAACTCGTAGCAGAAGCAACACGTATAGTAAGGGAACGAACGCCTTCTTTAATTGTTGATGGTGAAATGCAGGCAAGTGTGGCATTGAATAAAGAACTAATGAGGGAAAATTATCCTTTTTCTGAACTGGCAACTACCGAAGTGAACACAATGATATTCCCGAATTTAGCGGCAGGGAATATTGCTTATAATTTATTAAAGGAATTGGGTACTGCCGATGCTATTGGCCCAATTTTGTTAGGATTGAAAAGACCCGTTCACGTATTACAATTAGGATCTTCTGTTAGAAGTATTATTAATATGGCAATGATCGCAGTGGTGGATGCGCAAATAAAAAATTTATCTTCCTCTGAAGAATTAATGAGAAGGTCACCATGGTGGAAAAGATTAAAGCGTGCAAAAAGACAAGTTTCCAATCCTTAATACAGCAAATTGAACTCATATGAAAGTCCTGGATGATATAGGTAAATATATGTTAATGATCAAAGGCATGTTCTCCAAACCAGAAAACTGGAGAATGTACTGGAGAGAATTTATGCATCAATGCTCTGAAATAGGTATTGGTGCCTTTTGGATAGTTGCTATTATTTCTATTTTTATGGGGGCTGTATCTACCGTGCAAACAGCATACCAGTTAACCAGCCCCTTTATCCCTAAATACACCATTGCACAAGTAGTGCGAGATACGGTTATTGTGGAATTTGCACCGACACTTGTTTCGATTGTATTAGCTGGTGTAATAGGCAGTAAAATTGCAGGGGAGCTGGGAAATATGCGTGTATCGGAACAAATTGATGCACTGGAAATAATGGGAATTAATACAAAAGCCTATTTAATAATGCCAAAAGTATTAGCTGCTTTAATAGTAATTCCTATGCTTATTGTAATAGCTGCCCTGTTAGGCATTTGGGGTGGTCGTGTAGCTGGTACAATGTCCGGGATTTTGTCAGCAGATGAATACGACAAAGGATTGCTTACAGGTTTTATACCATTTAATGTAACTTTTGCAATGTCTAAAGCTTATACTTTTTCTTTTATCATTGCCAGTATCCCTGCGTTTTTTGGCTATCATGTAAAAGGCGGTGCATTGGAAATTGGCCGGGCCAGTACACGTGCAGTTGTGGTTAGCTGCATCCTTATTTTATTTGCCGATTATATATTAGCGGCAATATTGTTATAGCCCGTTCCCTGTTAGCATTTCTTTCCTTTTCCTTTCTGGAAAAGATGCCCGAAGGACGATAGTGCTTGAGGAAATTGGATTTGTTCTTCAAATTTTAATTGCAATTCTTTAATATTGTACCCATGTTTGTGTTGCCGGCAATGAATTACTATTAGACTGTCGTTGCTGCCTGTCTCGCAGTATTGCGGGATCGCACACTTATACGTACAGTTCATTATTCAACATTTAAAAAACCTGATGAAATTTAAAACTTCCCTTTAGGCCGGCGGATAAACACGGTCGGACAGGGAACTACTATGATTGAAGTAAAAAATATACGTAAAAGTTTTAACAACAAAACTGTTATTGAAGATGTAAGTGCCGTTATGAACCCGGGACAGTGCAATCTTATTATCGGCAGCAGTGGTAGCGGCAAAACCGTTTTTATGAAGTGCCTTGTAGGGTTGTTCACCCCTGACAGTGGACAGGTTTTGTATAGTGGGCAGAATTTTACAGATATGACCCCTCAGGAGAAAACAGAAATCCGGAAAGAGATAGGAATGTTATTTCAGGGTTCAGCTCTTTTCACCAGCATGACAGTTGAAGACAATATAATTTTCCCATTAAACATGTTTACCGACTTTAGTTCCAAAAAGAAAATAGAACGTGTAAATGAAGTGTTGAAAAGAGTTAACCTTGAAGGAGTGAATAAAAAATATCCTGCAGAACTTAGTGGTGGTATGATGAAGCGAGTTGGTATTGCACGGGCAATTGTATTGAACCCAAAATATTTATTTGTTGATGAGCCTAACTCCGGCCTTGACCCCCAAACCTCAGGACTTATTGATGAATTAATTGAAGATATTACCAAGGACTATACTATAACAACAGTTATAAATACACACGACATGAACAGTGTGATGGATATTGGCGATAACATAATTTATATGTACGAAGGCTGCAAAGAATGGGAAGGCAATAAAAAAGACATCATCTTTAGTAAAAATGAACGCTTGAACCATTTCATATTTGCGTCTGAGTTTTTGAAAGATGCCAAAGACATGCGGCAATTAGAAGAAACCGGCAAAATTTCCAATGACAGAAATATGGCAGATCTCCTTCATGAAGATGCTCCGGTCTTAGGACCCCAGGTGAACACAGATGAAAACAATTCAGAAAAATAAAGTTGCCCTTTCACGCCGAAGTAACTTGCATCCCTGGTAAAAATTTCAGACATAGCAGTGCATAGGAATCATTAATTCAAAATTGCTATTTCCCTTACTTTTACCATTATTCACAAGCTATATCGTTATGGGCATTTTAGTTAACAAAGATTCACGGGTCCTGGTTCAGGGTTTTACCGGTACGGAAGGAACTTTTCACGCCTCTCAAATGATTGAATATGGAACTTTTGTAGTAGGTGGTGTAACCCCTGGAAAGGGTGGCGGCAATCAATTGGACAGATTAATTTTCAATACAGTTGTGGAATGTGTAACTGAAACAGGGGCCAATGTATCCATAATATTTGTTCCGCCGGCATTTGCACCCGATGCTATTATGGAAGCTGCGGATGCAGGTGTTGAATTGGTGGTGTGTATCACAGAAGGTATTCCGGTTCAGGACATGATTAAAGTAAAGAATTTTTTGCTGGGGGCAAATACAAGACTTATTGGTCCTAATTGCCCGGGTGTAATTACAGCAGGAGAATGCAAAGTTGGTATTATGCCTGGTTTTGTTTTTAAGAAAGGAAGGATAGGTATCGTTTCCAAATCAGGTACTTTAACATACGAAGCTGCTGACCAGGTGGTAAAAGCAGGTCTTGGAATTTCCACAGCAGTTGGTATTGGTGGTGATCCAATTATTGGAACCACCACAAAAGAGGCCGTGGAACTTTTTATGAATGATGATGATACCGACGCAATTGTTATGATAGGTGAGATTGGTGGTGGTATGGAAGCAGAAGCTGCAAGATGGATAGGAGATACTGGAAATAAGAAACCGGTTGTTGGATTTATTGCAGGTCAAACTGCTCCTCCGGGCAGACGTATGGGCCATGCAGGTGCTATTGTTGGCGGGGCCGATGATACTGCTGCCGCAAAAATGAGAATATTAGAGGAATGCGGTATTCATGTAGTGCAAAGTCCGGCTGATATTGGTAGGACTATAGCTGAAGTACTGAATGTTTAATTACCCTGCCAAGTTATAAATACAAAGCCCCTCTTTCAAAAGAACGGCTTTGTCGGTTTTCAAAGGATATTATATAATTGACTAAGATTAACTGCGGTATCCTTAGTTTAAAATGCTTTTTAAAATAAAAGTTAAAGGCTGCTTCTTCGGGAGGCGACCGTTCTTACATTTTTCTTTTATGAAATAGTCTATGAAATTGCATCTTTAGATCATTATGCAATTTTTGAGATATTTTTTATTCTTCCTTATTCTTCTACTTGCTCATTCAGTTTTTTCCCAGGCGCAAACAACCAAAAAATATGAAGCGGAATGGAAACGCGTTGACGATTCAATAAAGAAACGTAACCTGCCAAAATCAGCTCTGGAGGAAGTGAGAAAATCTATTCAATGGCAAAGCGTGATGCCTCAATCAATGTGTTAAGTGGCTACAAATTTCAAGGAGGTTTAGGTTATTATGAAAGTACTAAAGATGCCAGTACCAACTTTTTTTTCAATTACTTACGCAAAGGAACTTATGTATTTGAATATCCTTTATTTGTTACCCATACCGGAAACTTCAGTAATGGAATAACCACTATACAAAGTATGTATGCACCGGAATTTTCTGCACATAGTGAAGGAGTAAGGATAAGAGTGAATAAGACCTGAGCCTGACGATAGTAAGCAGAGCAGCTACAAAAAATTTGTTTTAAGCTTCTTGATGGTCTTCACACTTAATGTGTCTTTTTACCAATCCTCCGATAACAAATTATTTATCTAATTTCTGATAGCTTTAAAAAATAATTAGAGAGTAACTTGTGCGTTAGCCGGCAATTCAGCGGAGCCCGTCCGAACGGTTTCTTCCGGGCGGGCAATTGAATTGTCTTGAATTTTTTGTTCCACTTTTTGTTTCAAGACAAAAAGTGGAATTAACCATGCAAATAGAATATCTAATAATTGGCCAGGGTATTTGCGGCACCATGCTCTCATGGTTCCTGCATAAAGAAGGAAAAAGTATTATTGTTATTGATGATGACAGGCTTAATGCTGCATCTGCTGTCGCAGCCGGAATCATTAATCCGGTTACCGGCAGGCGTTATGTATATAGTTGGATGATTGACACGGTTATGCCTTTTGCACTTGATACTTATGGAGAAATGGGAGACGAACTGCAGGTGAAAACCATCTTCCAAAAAAGCATTATAGACTTTTTTCCTTTTCCTAAAATGAGAGATGCATTTGTAACACGCATCACGGAAGACGATACTTACCTGCACTCCTATCCTGACCAGAACCGGTTTAACCAATATTTTAACTATGACTTCGGCTGCGGAGAAATCAGTCCTGCGTATATGATAAACACACAACTGTTGATGGCGGC
This sequence comes from Chitinophagaceae bacterium, assembly GCA_046262255.1. GTDB lineage: Bacteria > Bacteroidota > Bacteroidia > Chitinophagales > Chitinophagaceae > Flavisolibacter. The sequence continues at coordinate 25,052 of JBHENB010000017.1, read as the reverse complement.
GTGGCGAAAAAGACTAATGAATTTGAATGTACTAATTAATACAACCTTCAATTGCAATAATTTACAAATCAAAGAACATCAAATTGTTTACGAAAATATAACTGCAGAAAAAATTATCTTTTGCGATGGTATTGCTGCTACCGTTAATCCATGGTTTAATGCATTGCCTTTTTCACCCAACAAAGGAGAAGCAGTAATTATTGAATGCAATGAACTAACGAACCAGCATATTTTCAAAAAAGGGGTTATGATGGCACCGCTGAGTATTGAAGATACTTTTTGGGTCGGTTCTAACTACCAATGGGAATTTACTAATGAACTGCCTTCAAAAGCTTTTTATGATCAAATTAACAAGCACCTCGAAAAGTGGTTAAAAGTGCCATTCAAAATTGTTGTTCATAAAGCTGCTGTTCGTCCGGCAACACTGGAACGTAGACCATTTGTTGGTTTTCACCCTCAGTTTCAAAACATTGGTATATTAAATGGAATGGGGACAAAAGGAACATCCCTTGCTCCTTTTTTTGCTAACCAGTTAGCACAACACCTTGTGTACAGCTTTCCAATTGCTGGCGAGGCAGATGTAAAACGCTTCAGCAGAATTCTGTCCAAATAGTACATTTGATTTTATAACTGCTTTGAGATGAATGCATCAAAAGAACCACTGTACGTAATCCCTGCCCGCTATCGCAAAATGGAAAATATGCACATAATCTTTTGGCTTTTGAAAGATTTAAGCTGGTGCCTTATCTGGAAAGTGCTGGGGCTTGCAATGATCTTTCCCACGTTAATCATTTCCATCATCATTGCATGGCGAACAAGGCAAATCAAATCGGAGTTAACCCACAATCTGGCTGTCACTTTTTGGATAACCGCTAATTCACTTTGGATGCTAACTGAATTTTTTGGATTTGATGAACTCCCGCTATGGCTTCATTTTCAAGGCAAGCATCTGGCAATTATTCCGTTTGCAATTGGAGTACTGATTTTAGCTCATTATTATCTCTTTCAAAAATCAAAAGAAGAACAACAGACCGGGGTACCAACTATGTAATTGAAGTATGATATGGATAGGGATAGGGTTACTATAATCAAACGAAATAAAGAACTGTACCTGAAACTTATCTTTGCCCACCAATAATTATTATGTTTAGAACGCATACCTGTGGTGAGTTGCGGTTACACCATGTAAATACGAAGGTAACTTTGGCTGGTTGGGTACAAACAGTCCGCAAATTTGGTTCTATAACTTTTATTGACTTGCGTGACCGCTATGGTATTACACAACTATTACTTGGGGAGGAATTAAACAGCCTTTTGAACGAAACTCCATTGGGTCGTGAGTATATTTTGCAGGTAGAAGGAACTGTAATTGAACGAAGCAATAAGAATTTGCAATTACCAACAGGAGATATGGAAGTAAATGTTCAGTCATTTAAAATATTAAATACATCTGCAACTCCCCCATTTACTATTCAGGATGACACCGATGGCGGTGACGAGTTGCGGATGAAATACCGTTACCTGGATCTTAGACGAAATGCAGTGAAAAAAAACCTGGAACTGCGGGATGCAGTTAGCCGTGCAGCAAGAAATTATTTGCATCAGCAGGGATTTCTTGATATTGAAACACCGTTTCTCATTAAATCAACTCCCGAAGGAGCAAGAGATTTTATAGTGCCGTCACGAATGAATGCAGGACAATTTTATGCATTACCACAATCGCCTCAAACATTTAAGCAATTATTAATGATCAGTGGATTTGACAGGTATTATCAAATTGTAAAATGCTTTAGAGATGAGGATTTGAGGGCCGACAGGCAACCAGAATTTACACAAATAGATTGTGAGATGTCATTTGTAGAACAAGAGGATATTTTGCAGATGTTTGAGGGAATGGTGAAATATATATTTAAAGAAGTGAAAGGTGTAGAGTATGCTGAACCGATTGAAAGAATTACATGGGAAGAGGCAATGTGGAACTATGGTAATGACAAACCGGATGTTCGGTTTGATATGAAGGTGGTAAATTTTAAAAGCCCCCTCCAAACCTCCCCCAACAGGGGAGGCTTAGAAGTTCTGGATAAAGTAACATCTTTCACATATGGGAAGACGGGCTTCAAAATTTTTGATGAAGCTCCCTCTGTTTTGGGGATTTCCGTTCCTGGTGCTGCAAATTATACCCGTAAACAAATTGATGAATTAACTGAATGGGTGAAACGTCCGCAGATTGGTATGCAGGGCATGGTGTATATTAAGTTCAATACAGACGGTACTTGCAAAAGCAGCGTAGATAAATTTTTTAATGCAGATCAGTTACAATCCATTGCAGAATATGGTAATGCAAAGGCTGGTGATTTAATATTGATATTAGCTGGCACAGAAGAAAAAACAAGAAAAGCTATAAGCGAACTTAGGTTGGAACTGTCAGAACGTTTAGGCTTACGAAAAAAAGAAGTATTTAAATTATTGTGGGTGTTGGATTTTCCTTTGTTTGAATATAGTGAAGAAAATAATAGTTGGGGTGCAAGGCATCATCCGTTTACTTCGCCAAAGCAAGAAGAACTTCATCTGCTGAATGATGAAAGCAGCTATGGTTCCATTAAAGCAAATGCTTATGACATGGTGCTGAATGGAAATGAAATTGGCGGAGGGTCAATAAGAATACACCAAAAAAAGTTGCAGGAAAAAATGTTTACGGCACTCGGAATGAGTAAAGAAGAAGCGCATCAAAAATTCGGTTTTTTGCTCAACGCATTTGAATACGGCGCCCCTCCGCATGGCGGTATTGCGTTTGGCTTTGACCGGCTTTGCGCCTTATTAGGCGGTAGTGAAAGCATCCGGGATTTTATTGCATTTCCAAAAAACAACAGTGGTAGAGATGTAATGCTGGATGCACCTTCTGAAATTGATGAAAAGCAGTTGAATGAGCTGGGTATAAAATTGAAAGATGGCTAATAATTCTTAAAACCTCCTCCTCCTTTGGTTACATTCCCATCTGATTCATTGATAAATTTCACTCAGAAACATGACAGCATAACCCCAGGTTCAGAGTATTTTTGAAGCATGAATGCATCTGCACCATTGGCAGAACGTTTGCGCCCAACCACCCTTGATGATCTGCTGGGTCAGGAACATCTCACGGGTAAAGGAAGTATACTTCGTACTGCAATTGAAGGTGGTAAAATTCCATCAATGATTTTGTGGGGGCCACCTGGTACAGGGAAAACAACTATTGCCAATATTATTGCGCACACACTACATGTCCCCTTTTTTACATTAAGTGCAATAAGTGCAGGGGTTAAAGAAGTAAGGGAAGTCATTGAAAAATCAAAGTCTGTTTCCGGTACTATTTTGTTCATTGATGAAATTCATCGTTTCAATAAAGGCCAGCAGGATGCATTGTTGGGTGCTGTTGAAAAAGGCATTATTACGCTGATTGGTGCAACAACAGAAAATCCTTCTTTTGAAGTGAACGGTGCTTTGCTCAGCAGATGCCAGGTGTATGTGCTGAAACCATTAACTGAAAAGAATCTGGTTCACTTGCTTCATTATGCATTAGAAAAAGATGAATGGCTAAGATCAAAAAACATTCAGTTAAAAGAAACAGAAGCATTAATTAATATTTCCGGTGGCGATGCGAGAAAGTTGTTGAATTTACTGGAATTAGTGGCCTCCCCAACCCTGCCTGACCGGCAGGCAGGCCCTCCGAAGGAAGGGCTTGCCAACACACAAAAAGAACTTCCCGAAGAGCAAAATAATGCTCGATCTTCTGGGTCTGTGCAAAGGATCACTCCTCCTTTGGGGGAACCGAAAGGGGCTGTAATTACAGATGAATTAGTAATGCAGGTTGCACAAAAACGTATTGCACTTTATGACAAAAGTGGCGAACAACATTATGACATCATATCTGCATTCATAAAAAGCATGCGTGGCAGCGATCCGAACGGCGCAATTTATTGGTTGGCAAGAATGATTGAAGGTGGGGAAGACGTAAAATTTATTGCACGACGGATGGTGATTTTTGCAAGTGAAGATGTTGGCCATGCAAATCCAACCGCATTGGTTTTAGCTAATGCTGCCTTTGAAGCAGTAAATAAAATAGGTTATCCGGAAGCAAGGATAATTCTTGCGCAATGTGCAACATATTTAGCATCCTCTCACAAAAGCAATGCAGCATACATGGCTATAGAAGATGCATTGGAGGTTGTAAGAAAAGAAGGTGATCTGCCTGTGCCTTTACACATTCGTAATGCGCCAACAGGTTTGATGAAGAAATTAGGCTATGGTAAGGATTACAAATATGCGCATGGCTATGAAGGCAATTTTACAGAGCAGGAATTTTTACCTGATGAAATAAAAGGGACTACATTCTATGAACCAGGAAAAAACCCGAGGGAAGAGGAACTACGAAAGTTTTTAAAAAACCTTTGGAAAGATAAATATAGATATTAGTTGATTGGTTGATAAGTTAACCTGTGAACTATTCTTATATCAACATATCAACTATTCAACTTATTCACTACCCTCATATAACAAAGGGAAAAACTGCCCTTGCATTCTTTCTCCTTTCTTTATAACCGGCACTCCCTCCAGCAGTGGTTCATTGGAATCTGAAATAACACCATCTGCAAAAACATTTATTACAAATGCCCGGCGTGGTTGATTACTTTTATTTTCTCCGGAACCGTGCAGTGTTAAGGGGTGGTGGAATATAGCTTCGCCTGCTTTTACTTCTGTAAAGGCAGGATGTTCAAAAGCTTTTTTCTGCTCACCATTTAAAAAATCTTTTATTCCATGTAATTCGCCCGCAATAACAGGTTTGGGCAATAACCCCCATTTGTGGCTGCCTGGAATATATTGTAAACACCCGTTGCCAACAGTAGCATCATCCAGTGCACACCAGCAGGTTAAATGCGCCACGGGTTTCGTACGTGTCCAGTATGAATAATCCTGGTGCCATGCTACCACACCTCCTTTTTTTGGTGGCTTATAAAACAATTGATCATGCCAGAAACGTACTGGTTTATTTTCCAGTAACTGACTGGCCGCTATTAAAAAACGCGGGTTCCATAATACGTCATGAAAACCGGCGGTAACCCGCCATGCACCTAAGGCATGAAAAAGTATAGTTTGCGGATCAGCAGATTCATTACTATTAAATTCGTAAAACAATTCCTGACCCGGGTGATTCGTATCAGTTAATGCAGCTAATTCTTTTCTTAACCTTGCAATTTGCTCTTCTTCCAGCATCTTGATGCCTGCCAGGTATCCATTCTCATAAAAAAACTCAATTTGCTCATTAGTTAAAGCATACTCCTGCCACTCACTGTCTTTAGCCGGCCATCGAAACATATCAGTGATTAGTTCATGCACAGTACTTAAATCTTTCACTCCCATAATAAAATGGTTTCCCTAAAGTTACTGAATTAGAAAGTTGTGTTACAGCATTCCTTATTTTTATTCCTTAAATAATCAGGTATGAGGGTGAAAGGCTATTATGTATTGATGAGGGAAACTACAAGTGCGGTCTGGCAAAGAAAAATATTCACCTCACAAACAGAAATGAACCTTCCTTACTCGAAGGACAATTATTTTTTTGCAGTTCAACCTGTAAATGAAGCAGGTAATGAAAGCTTGCCTGTAGTACCCGCCGTAGGCAGATAATGGATTATGGAAATTCAATGGTTGCTAAAAAAATTTGATGAGCTGACACCTGCCGAATTGTATGCTATTCTGCAATTGCGCAATGAAGTATTTGTGGTTGAACAAAATTGTGTTTTCCAGGATGCTGATGATAAAGACCAGGCATCATATCATCTAATGGGGTGGTGCAATGAAAAACTGGTTGCTTACACACGTATTGTTCCGGCAGGTGTTCTTTATGCCGAAACATCTATAGGCCGCGTAGTTACTTCATTTTCTGTCCGTAATAATGGTGTAGGAAAAGTGCTGATGCAGCAGTCACTTGCCGCTGTATATAAGCTCTTTGGAAAAGTGCCTGTAAGAATCGGAGCACAGTTGTATTTAAAAGCTTTTTACGAGTCATTAGGTTTTGAGCAGGCCAGCGATGTGTATCTGGAAGACGGAATAGAACATATCTACATGGCGAAAGGAATTTAGCTTTTCTGCCTCCAGGGAACGTTAATAAATCAATTATACTTTTTATTATAAAAGATATTACATTTAAACCATTAAAACCTTCTGCTATGAATATATTAGACCGTGTTAAAAACATTATTGTTGATCCAAAAAGAGAATGGCAAGTCATTGACAGTGAAACGGACACCATTAATAGTCTTTTAACCAAATATGTTTTACCGCTTTCCTTACTGCCTGCTATTGGAACTATTTTAGGCTCATTATTTTTTGGCGCCTGGGGACTGAAGTATGGATTAATAACAGCGGTAGTTCAAATTGTAGGTACTATTTTAAGTTATTACATCGGCTCTTACGTAATAGATGCATTGGCTCCATCTTTTCAATCTGAAAAAAACATAAATAAATCAGCACAGCTTGCAGCTTATTCATGGACACCGACCTACGTGGCAGGTTTCCTTGGATTTATACCTATTTTAGGCTGGCTCATTCTTTTGGCAGGATGGGTGTACAGTACTTATGTTATGTATTTAGGTGTTACGCCGTTGAAAAAAACACCTCCTGACAAAGCTGTTGTATATGTAATAATTGCAATTATAGTAATGGTTGCAATTGCTATGATTTTTTCATTTATAATTGGGGCTGCTATAACAACTGCTATGTTCAGGTCAGCCTACGGTTATCCAACATATTAACAAACATGAATGCCGGTGTAATAGCCGGCATTCATTCAATAAAAATCATGAACCTGATAAAAACTTTTTGGATGTTGTGTACAGCAGCATCCGTCTTTAGTGCATGTAATAATGATGCAAAAACTAAGGGTGATAAGAAACAGCAAACCACTGCAAATAAAAATAACAGGAATGCAAAAATCAGGAATGACATTCAATTAAATGCAAAAGATGTTAAAGTGAGCCAGGCATTTTTGCTGTACGAGGATGGAACTTTAGTACCTGCTACCAATGAAACAAACGTTAATGAGCCTGTTAAGCTAAGACTGGTAATTGACGAAGGCTGGAAACAAAATGCAGGCAAGGTTTCATTGGGTGCATCCGAAAGAATTGAAACAAACGATGGACTCTTGGTACTTGATGAAAAAGATTTATTTAAGGACATTGCTTCCATTGATACCAGTGATGCGCATTTTGTTACACTTACAGCCAATATTTCACGGGTGGATAAGCTGTATGACTATTTTCTTGTGTCTTTCCGGGTATGGGATAAAAACAGTACAGGTGAAATCAATGGTAGTTATAAATTGTATATCAAGTGATCGCAGTTAAAGAAGAGCAGGTGGTTAAATAAATAATCCCCATTCATCTTTATATTCATCTTTTTGAAAAGTATTCACCCACTGGCGGAATAATTGCCGGAACTCATCAATTTCTTTTCTTATTACATGAACATACACATCTTCAATTACACCTTCATGTAAAAACATCAATAATGAGGACGCAACATATTGGGCATTTTTTCTGATGATAGCTGCATTTTCCATACGTAACACATATAAACCACCCGCTTCAGAGCTTTTATTTTTACAGCCACCTGAAAGGCATCTGCTAAAATAGTTTGTTGAAATTCATCCAAATGACGTTGCGAAAAGTTTGCGCTATCGTCCTCATCAGATTCCCCGGTTTTTATTGTTTCAAAGGCACCAGTCAGCGTCATCATTACATGCTGCCACTTTTCATACAAAACTTTACACGCTTCCCTTGTAGGATTAGGTTTCCACTCTTCTCCTTCATCGGCTTCATTAAATTTTTGCATATCATCATCCCAATCTGGCAAATCGCTGATGTTATCAAATCCCATTAGAATTATTTAATTCGTCTTTTAAGAATTGCGCAGTGTAACTTTTTTTGTTTCTTATTAATTCTTCAGGCGTGCCTTCAAATAAAATTTCGCCACCGCCATCTCCACCGTCGGGCCCAATATCTATTATATGATCAGCTACTTTAATTACATCTAAATGGTGCTCTATCACCAATACTGTATTTCCCCTGTCCACCAATTTATTCAACACTTCTAAAAGATGAAGAATGTCTTCGAAATGTAAACCGGTTGTAGGCTCATCTAAAATGTAAAATGTTTTTCCTGTATCTTTTTTAGCTAATTCTGTTGAAAGCTTCACCCGCTGTGCTTCGCCACCGCTAAGCGTTACAGCCGATTGGCCGAGGGTTATATATCCAAGTCCCACATCCTGCAACACTTTTATCTTTCGGTAGATGTATGGTATGTTCTGGAAAAATTCCACAGCTTCTTCTACAGTTAAATCCAAAATATCTGCAATTGATTTTCCTTTATAGCGTATTTCCAGGGTTTCCCTGTTGTACCTTTTGCCATTGCATTTTTGGCAATGCACATATACATCGGGTAAAAAATTCATTTCAATCACCCGCATCCCTCCTCCTTCACATACATCGCATCTTCCGCTTTTTACATTAAAAGAAAATCTTCCCGGAGTATATCCTCTTATTTTTGCCTCCGGTATTGATGAAAACAATGTTCTTATTTCAGTAAAAAACCCACAATACGTTGCAGGGTTACTGCGAGGTGTACGTCCAATTGGCGATTGGTCTATTTCAATTACTTTATCTATGTGTTCTAACCCCGTTATATTTTTGTAAGGCAAAGGCGTTGCTCTTGAATTATATGCATGCTGCGCCAATAAGGGATATAGTGTTTCATTAATTAATGTAGATTTACCGCTTCCGCTAACACCTGTTACCACAATGAGTTTGCCCAATGGAATCTTTACACTTACATTTTTTAAATTGTTGCCGGTTACTCCTTTTAGTTGAATGATTTTTCCATTTCCTCTTCTCCGCTCAGCAGGTACAGCAATTTCTTTAAGGCCTTTTAAATAACTCGCTGTAAGAGTTTCATTTGACAAAACATTTTGCGGGGTTCCTTGTGCCATAATTCTTCCGCCATGGTAACCCGCTTTTGGACCTACGTCAATTAAATGATCTGCAGAAAGCATAATATCTTTATCATGCTCAACAACTAATATGCTGTTGCCAATATCCCGTAAATTCTGTAAAGCCTTTATCAGCCGGTGATTATCCCGCTGGTGCAAACCAATTGAAGGCTCGTCTAAAATGTACGTTATGCCCTGCAATTGTGAGCCTATTTGAGTAGCCAAACGTATCCTCTGTGATTCGCCGCCACTAAGCGTTCTGGAGGGGCGATCCAGCGTTAAATATGTTAGCCCTACATCCAGTAAAAACTGCAGCCTTTCTTTTATCTCTTTGATTATCTCTTTTGCAATGATCTTTTGGTTCTCTTTTAACCTTTCTTCAATGCCATCAAACCAATTCATCAGTTTCACCAGATTCATAGAACTTAGTGCAGCAATATTGTTCTCCTCTACCTTAAACCAAAGACTTTCTTTTTTTAACCTGGCCCCATTACAAGATGTACACCTGGTTAACTCCATAAACCCTTCTGCCCAGCGTTGAATTGCTTCGCTGGTGCTTGTGGCAAACCATCGCTTCACCTGGTTTACTACACCTTCAAATTCACTGCTGTAAATATTTGTTTCTATTTCATCATCAAAATTAAAATCTTCCTTTTCTGCGTCGCTTTCCTTTCCATGTAAAATAAAGTTTAAAGCATTTGGCGACAACTCCTTTACAGGTTTATCCAAACTAAACTTATACTTCTTTGATAAAGTTTGTATTTGTCGAAAGATGTAAGCTTCTCTCTCACCCCCCAACGGTGCAATGCCTCCCTGATTAATACTTAATTTATCATCCGGAATAACAGCTTTCATGTTTACTGAATAAACCTGGCCTAATCCTTTGCAAACCGGACAAGCTCCATAAGGCGAGTTAAATGAAAATGAATTAGGAGAAGGTTCTTCATAGCTTATACCGGTGTCTTCACACATTAGTTGGCGGGAATAGGTGGCCTCCCCAAACCCCTCCAAAGGAAGGGCTTCGCTACGCACAGACCCGGACGGCTGAACATTCTTTTGCTCTACGGAAAGCTTGCCCTTGTGTGGCTGGTGTTCTCCCCCTTCGGGGGAGCCTGCCTGACCGGCAGGCAGGTGAGAGGGGGCCGCCGTTACAAACATTAAGTCCTTCCCAAGCTTTAAAGCCTGCTGCACACTTTGGCTTATTCTTGTCCGAAGCTCCGGGGTTACTTTCAAACGATCTACAACCAGTTCAATATTATGAATTTTGTAACGATCTACCTGCATTTTCGGAGCAATATCCTTTACTTCTCCATCTACCCTTACTTTTAAAAAGCCTTTTTTTCTTACCTCTTCAAACAACTCGCGATAATGGCCTTTTCTTCCACGCACCAATGGAGCCAGCAAGGATATTTTATAACCTTCAAATTTTTTAAAGATGTTATTTACTATTTCATCCTCACTCCACTTTACCATTTTTTTTCCTGTATTGTAAGAATAAGCTTCGCTTGCACGGGCAAAAAGCAACCGCAAAAAATCATATACTTCAGTAACAGTGCCTACTGTGGAACGGGGGTTTTTGTTAGTAGTTTTTTGTTCTATAGAGATTACGGGGGAAAGACCTGTGATCTTATCTACATCTGGCCGTTCCATTTCACCTATAAACTGCCTGGCATATGCGCCAAAGGTTTCCATGTACCGGCGCTGGCCTTCCGCATAAATAGTATCAAATGCAAGGGATGATTTTCCACTTCCACTAATGCCAGTGATCACCACCAGTTTGTTTTTTGGAATGGCAATATCAATGTTCTTTAAATTATGTTCCCGGGCTCCAAAAACTTCTATAAATTCATCTGTGGCTGTTTCAGTACCCTTATTTTCTTCTTTGGCTTCCATAAATTTTCATAATATTCAACAAAGACGAAGATAAGTACGGCGGAAGGTGAACCGGTAAACTATAATTTGGTAAGAATACCTGCTTATCCCATTTTTTGGCACAATATTCTCTATTCAGCACCGAATTTCCTCAATCTTAAAAGTTACTTCAATGAAAAACTCCATCCTCCTGGCTTCGATAGCCTTGTTATTCAGCGTCACTTTACAAGCACAATCCACTGTAGATTCCATTGCGGCTAAATATAAGTTGCAGCCCATGCCGGCACCACTTACTCTTGAAAGAACTTTTCCCGCTATAGGCAGTTATCAATTAAGTGGTACCACAGACACTACTACTTTGGTGACCATTAATTTAGATTCGGTTAACAGGGGAACGATATGGGTACAGGGATTACCGCAGGGCACATTTAAAGCATATTTAAAAAAATCTCCTGCCACATACCGCATTCTTGCACAGAAAACGGCAAGCGGTAAACAAATCCCTGAAGGAACCTTAGTTTATGATACAACCACTAATACACTTCAGGTGGCCTTAGGCGCTCCATTCTTAGCTGCAGACCCTACAGCTATTTTTGCAGGACAATCTGCAGGTACCGAAGAAGTGGAAGTAAAGGTTAAAACAAAGAATACCAAGTCAAAGTCAAAGGTTAAATACTACACTGCAAGTAAGGTAGGTGTATTACCGCAAACGTCAACTCCAGAAACGCAGCAATAAAATTTGAAAATTTGTAAGTAAAAGGGTTGCAACAGCAGCCCTTTTTTATTTATAGGGTGAATTTATACAACCGGTAAGCAGTAAAAAGAAATCTTAAATAAATGATAATACCCCGAGGAAGTTTAAACTCCTTAGCTCTTTGCATCTCAAAGTGGTATCTAATTTGGAACTTTTAAATAAAAAATATGAAAACAATTAAACATTTAGTACTTGTAATGGCGGCTTTAGCCGTTTTCGCATCTGGTTGCAAAACCATGAACCGTACCCAGAAAGGTGCAGTTATTGGTGCAGCCGGTGGTGCGGCCATGGGTGCAATCATTGGCAAGGCTGCCGGGAATACCGCAATGGGAGCTATTATTGGAGCTGCAGTGGGTGGTGCTACCGGAGCTATCATTGGCAGAAAGATGGATAAGCAGGCGGAAGAAATGAAAGAGGTATTAAAGAATGCTGAAGTAAAAAGAGTTGGTGAGGGGATTGTAGTTGAATTCAAAGAAAAAGTGCTTTTTGGCTTTGACCGTTCAAACCTAACAAGAAAAGCTGAAAATAACCTTGATGATTTGATAACTGTTCTTAAGAAATACCCTGATACCAACATTGAAATACTGGGCCATACAGATAGTAAGGGTACAGACGAATACAATCAGGGTCTTTCTGAACGCAGGGCCAGTTCTGTAGAGTCTTATTTAAGAACAAATGGAATTAGCAGCTCCCGCCTGAAAACAAGGGGATTGGGTGAATCTGACCCAATAGTAGCTAATGATACTGAAGAATCCCGTGCACAAAACCGGAGGGTGGAATTTGTGATTACTGCAAATGAAAAAATGGTGCAGGATGCAAAGCGGGAGGCCGGACAGTAAGATTCTAACAATTATTAAATCAGTAATTGCTAAATTTTTATTGCTAGCTGCAACAACGGTAGCCTTTGTTTCTTTACGAACACAGGAAATGACCGTTACTGCAGATAACACAACCTTTGGGTTAAGAGCAGGCGTCAACTTTCAAAACATAAACGGTAAAGATCAGGCTGGTAATGAGTTGAATTTTTCAATAATTACCGGATACCATGCAGGGTTGAATGCTGAAATACCAATTGGAAGTGGATTTCATATTCAACCGGGTGTTTTTATATAGTTTAAAAGGCGCTCAAATGCCTACGACAACCAGCAATAATGGAGACAAAGTAAAAATTCATTACCTGGAAGTTCCGGTGAATTTTGTTTATAAACCAATGTTAGGCACCGGAAACTTGCTTTTGGGCTTTGGTCCTTATGCAGCTTTTGGTATTGGTGGTAATGTAAATGCCAGAGAGATAGAGTTTACAGAAAAGTTCAATACTTCTTCTGCTCCACAATTTAAACGTTTTGATGCAGGTGGAAATTTATTAGCTGGTTACGAATTTGCAAATAACTTATCATTCCAGTTAAACACACAACTTGGAATGATAAATATAAGGCCGGAAAATGACCAGAATAGAAGTGATAAAAGCAAGTGGAAGAACACAGGTTTTGGCGTGTCCTTAGGTTACCGGTTCTAATGCATCAGCCAGCTTGTACAAAAGTTAATTCACTATTTGCTTAATAGTAATGTGCAGGGCGTAAGAAAAAAGGTTACACCTAAAGAACTTTAAACCTTAAACTTTAAACCCTCAAACTGATTATTATAAGAGCTTTTAATAAAACTGCTCTCTGGCGGGAGCAGTTTTTTATTTCTTATAATAGCAGCCCCGCCTGAAGAAGTACAACTTTATATTTGTTATAAATCTGCCGGTTGAAACAGGAAAACCCTCATTCGCAGTTTAAAATAGCAGTTGCAGTAAGCATTTTCCTTACATGCGCAATGGCGGTTTTCATTTTGTTCTACGGTAAAACTGGTTCTTTTTTACTCATAAACGGAAATTACAGCGAAGGGTTAGATTTCTTTTTTCAGTACGCAACCGTGTTGGGAGATGGTATAATCTACATTCCTCTTGTTGTGTACGGCATAATATTCAACCGCAAGTATTTAATTGCAATTATTTCCGGTATTATGATTTGCACTTTTCTCACTCAATTTTTAAAAAGAGCTGTTTTCCCGGATGAGTTACGGCCCCTTAGCCTTGAGCTGCAAAACATATTAATACATAAAGTGCAGGGAGTTCCTGTGCATAGAATGCATAGCTTTCCATCCGGCCACACCGCTACTGCATTTACAATGGCTTTGCTGTTAGCTGCTATTATCCGGAGCAACAGTTGGGCATGCATCTTACCGCTGATTGCGCTATTAGTTGGCTATTCAAGGGTTTATTTAGGGGAGCATTTTTTAACCGATGTATGTGCAGGAATGGCAATAGGCATTCTTTCTGCATATTCTTCCTTGCTTATTTATTTGATTATGAATGCAAAAAGATGGAATTAAAAGGTATGTTTTTATCACAGGTTTTTGACTCCCTTCAAGAACCAGCTTTAAAAGTTGATTAATAAATAATCGAATTGCAGTTATGGTGAGTAGAATTACAAACGTACAAGGGAGTGACACCCGTCCGACCAGTCATCCGGGCGGGCAACAAAAGCCAAATAGTAGCACTACCGCTAAGTAAATCCTCTGTTTTTGTACTGTATTTTAAACGAAATTGCAGAAGTAAAAACAAATTTCTATGAGCATTTCTTTTTTATTTAAATGCATCACGTACCTGCTGTTAGCGTCATTTTCCTCTGCATGCGGAGAAAACAATCCGCAACAGCAGCAAAACAACATCCAGACCGTTGAATCACCAGAAAAGAATGCCCCCAGCTTTAAAGTAGATACTCTTCTCACAGGTTTGCAAAATCCGTGGGGCATGGCTTTTTTGCCGGATAACAGAATATTGATCACAGAAAGAGAGGGTCAGATATTAATTGTAAAAGACGGAGTGTTGCAAGGACAAAGAGTGCAAGGTGTGCCGCAGGTGTATGCAATGGGACAAGGAGGATTAATGGATATTACATTGCACCCGGATTACCGGAAAAACGGGTGGATTTATTTTTCTTATTCAAAACCGGGCAATAGTGGCGCAACCACTACAGTTGCACGGGCAAAGCTTAATGGAAACAGATTTACTAACCTTGAGGAGGTCTTCAGGGTTTCTCCTTTCATAAGTTCGGGTGTGCATTTTGGGTGTCGTATTGTGTTTGATGGAAAAGGGTACATGTTTATCAGCACCGGTGAAAGAGGCACAAAACAAAACGCACAGGATTTAAATACGCACAACGGTAAGGTTATACGTTTGCACGATGACGGAAGTGTGCCAGCAGATAATCCATTTGTAAAAAGAGCCGGTGCCAAACCGGAGATTTGGTCCTACGGTCACCGCAACATACAGGGAATGGTATATGATGCAGCCACAAACACTTTATGGAGCCACGAGCATGGACCCAGAGGCGGTGATGAAGTAAACATTGTTGAAAAAGGCAAAAACTACGGCTGGCCTGTTGTTACTCATGGAATAGATTACGATGGCAGCACCATTTCGAGGATAAAGGAAAAACAAGGCATACAATCACCTTTGCATGTATGGACACCTTCTATTGCACCGTGTGGAATGACCCTGGTTACAAGTAACCGTTACACAGGCTGGAAAGGCAATTTACTGGTAGGCGCCCTTGCTCATAAGCATGTAGCAAGATTGGAAGTAAAGAACAAAAGAATTGTTAATGAAGAAAAGTTGTTGAAGAAGATTGGGCGGGTAAGAGCTGTTTCCCAAAGCCCGGATGGTTTTATTTATGTACTAACAGAAGGTCCGGGAATGTTTTTAAGGCTGACGCCTGCGAGATAAATAAGCACGTCTGTGAGGTAAATAAATAGTACACAACTTCATAAAAAAAGTGGCAGAGCCACCTTAGTTGTTCGTCGGGAAGACAGGATTCGAACCTGCGACCCCCTGGTCCCAAACCAGGTGCGCTACCGGCCTGCGCTACTTCCCGAAAGGTTTGTTGGCGGTGAGGGAGGGATTCGAACCCTCGGTACAGTTTGACCCGTACGGCAGTTTAGCAAACTGCTGATTTCAGCCACTCATCCACCTCACCTTTTTGTAAGGGGGGCAAAAATAAAGATTTAATAGTTATGAAAAAATATGCTTTTAATATCAGTAAACCTGTATTAAAACATCAGCAGGTATATTCAACTTTCACTAAGTTTTCGAATCATGGAAAGACTTAATTTTCGGAGACTACAGCGCTGCTAACTGCACTTTTTGCTGCAGTTCCATTACATTGTCACGGAATACACCATCCGTATCCATCAGGTCTTTTACTGTTTGGCAGGAATGTATGACGGTGGTATGATCGCGGCCGCCAAAATGTTCACCGATGGTTTTTAATGAATTTTTAGTGAAGGCTTTTGCAAGGAACATACTTATTTGCCTCGCTTGTACAATTTCACGTTTGCGGGTTTTCTGCAATAGCTTATCGTACGGAACATCAAAATATTCGCATACCATTTTTTGAATGGTATCTATTGTAATTTCTTTGCTGGATGATTTTACAAAATTGCGCAACACTTTTTTGGCTAAATCTAAATCAATTTCTTTGCGATTGAGCGAAGATTGTGCCAATAAAGATATCATTGCACCTTCAAGTTCGCGGATATTGTTGTTTATATTATACGCAATATATTTTACTACTTCTTTCGGCATTTCCAGTCCATCGTTCTTCATTTTTCTGTCCAGTATTTCAATACGGGTATCATAATCCGGTATTTGCATATCTGCACTCAAGCCCCAGCGAAAGCGGCTCAGCAAACGCTCCTGCACACCTTCCAGGTCCTTTGGTGATTTATCAGATGTTAGCACCAGTTGTTTTCCGGATTGATGCAGATGATTGAAAATAGCAAAAAAGGCATCCTGTGATCTTTCAGCCCTATTAAAGAATTGTACATCATCAATGATGAGTACATCAATCAACTGATAAAAATGTATAAAATCGTTAATGGCATTATTTCGGCTATGATCTACAAACTGGTTAATAAATTTTTCGGAGCTCACATACAACACCACTTTATTCTGGTTGATCCTTTTTACTTCATTTCCAATAGCCTGTGCCAGGTGTGTTTTTCCTAAACCCACACCACCATAAATTACCAGTGGATTAAATGAATTAGCGCCAGGTTTTTCGGCTACAGTTTTTCCGGCTCTGCGTGCCACACGGTTGCAATCGCCTTCAATTAACGCATCAAAAGTATAAATAGGGTTCAGTTGCGGATCAATATGCATCTTTTTCAATCCCGGAATAACAAAGGGATTTTTAACGGGATTATTTATAACCAATGGAAAATCCATTTCGTTATTAGAAAAAGATTTGTACCCCTGACCAGATACATCCATTGTTACGGGCTTGTTGTAACTGTTACCACCATCTACCATAATGCGATATTCGAGACGGGCATCTTTGCCCAGTTCTCTTTTTAAAGTTTTTGCAAGAAGGTTTACGTAATGCTCTTCAAGGTACTCATAAAAAAATTGACTGGGCACCTGTATTATTAATATATTTTCTTTTATAGAAATTGGTTTTATGGGTTCAAACCATGTTTTGAAATGCTGCCATTCTACAATGTCTTTGATGATGCTTAAACAGTTGCACCAAACTTGTTCCGCATTAGTATCCATGTTCAAATAGCAGGGCGTTTTTTAGTTGATTTTATAAAAATTTTTAAGCGGTACGGAGAAAAAAATAATTTTGACAGGGGAGCGAATATCTAATAAAAGTTGCCGAAAAAAAAATTTTTAATTCCCTGATTTTTTTGTAATTGGAATAGTTTGTGATTGGAAAAGCCTTTTGCCTTTTTTTCTTTCAAAAATAAAATCCAAACGACCCATTTGAACTCCTCCCCAACCCTGTTGCACAATGATTACATCCCCGGCATTTTTATTTTTTACAGTTACAGGTGTATCTAAAAAAGTGTGTGTATGTCCCCCAATGATCAAATCTATATTTTCTGACTCTCTTGCCAGTATTACATCACTTACCCTGTTGGTACTGTAACTATATCCAAGATGAGACAAACAAATGATTAAATCGCAATTTTCTTTTTTTAATTGATACGCATACTGATTGGCTTTTTGCACAGGATCAAAATATTTTGTATTTCGGTATAATCTTTCATCAACTACTCCCTCCAATTGAATGCCAACACCTAACATACCAATCTTTAAACCTCCCGTTTTGAAGATTCTATATGGTATGCACTTACCTTCCATTGGAGTAGCTGTAAAATCATAATTGCAAATTACCATCGGAAAGGATGCATGTTTGGTTATTTGCGTTGCGAGGTTTTCCAGGCCTTCATCAAACTCATGATTTCCAATAGTACCGGCGTCGTAACGCATTAAACTCATAGATTTTAACTCCACCTCACCTTTAAATACATTAAAATATGGTGTGCCCTGAAAAATATCTCCTGCGTCAAAAAGGAGCACATTTTCTTCCTGACTTCTTATCTGGTTAATTAATCCGGCACGAGCATCAACTCCACCTAATCCATCAAAACGACTACCTGAACCGAGTGGCACAGGATCAATGCGGCTGTGCACATCATTGGTATGAAGAATGGTTAAGCGTTTATTAGATGCAAACGGTTCCGTTGCACCAGTTATATCAGAACCCAATAGCAATGAACCACCAGCTAAAGCTGCTTGCGAAATAAAGTTTCTCCTACTGATCATAGGTTACCCGGTTTTCTATTTTTGCTGAAATATTTTTTCCTTGTTTATTTAATTCCTGTATGTAATCAAAAATTGCATCACGCATTAAATAACCAGTGTTTTGGAAAGGAATAGTTTTTAGCATAGCTGCATTATCCCCGCCTGTAGCTATGTAATCAGAATTAACTATTCTGTATGTTTTATTTATATTCAGTGGTTCACCGTTAATAGTAACATTTACCGCTTTTTTATTTACAATCTGCATCTTTATCCCAGCCACTGGCCAGCCATCTTCTGCAGCAGTTAAGTCAAGGAATTGCTGCAACACATCACCCTTTAAATTTTGCAGTACAACAAAGTTTTGAAAAGGCATTAATTCAAATATTTTGCCATTAGTTACTTGTCCCCCGGGCAGCGCAGTAATTCTAATACCTCCATAATTTACAAACGCTGCATCTACCTGGTTATTAAACAATTTCTTTCCAGCCCATAGCATCGCATCTGCCATAAAATTTCCAAGTGTACTTTCAGGATGTTTTTTTTCCAGCGTTTCATCTGCAATTCCTATAACCTTGTTCATGCTTTTATTCATACTATCCCTGTAAGGGCTAACAAGTACAGTCAATGAACTGTCCTTTGGTAGATTTTCCGATATCTTATAATTCTCATAGTTGGAACGGGCAGGAAAGAACCTGGTATTACATGCAAAGAAGAAAATAGTCAGCAGTAGTAGAAAAGCAGATCTCATCTTGAAAAATTTACTGAACATATAATACTTTTCATTCTTAAGCTGTGCTATTTCATAAAAATTACTAAAGCACCTTCAAGCTACAATCTTTACTTCAATTTGAATTTCTTTTTCAAGATATTTAACCCAATTTTGAAACAATTTTCAGGATAACAACCTGACATGCAAAAGACAATTACACTAAAAGCTCTGCCATCAGAAGCAGATAATGAATTGAAGTTAAAAGAAATAGTGGCACAGGCATGTGCTGTTACTGTCCAGCAGATCACCGGCTTCATTATTCAAAAAAGGTCCATTGATGCAAGGAGCAGGCAAATTTTTATTCATCTAACCTTAAATGTATTTATTAATGAACCTCCTCAACCCCAAAAACCAATACACCTGCAATTGCAGGATGTGCATGCATCAGATAAAAAAGTAATTGTAATTGGTGCGGGTCCTGCAGGATTGTTTGCCGCATTAAGATTAATAGAGTACGGCATTAAACCAATTATTTTAGAAAGAGGTAAAGATGTTCGTGCAAGGCGGAGAGATCTTGCTATAATGAATAAATATGGACTTGTAAATGCAGAGAGTAATTATTGTTTTGGTGAAGGTGGCGCAGGTACATATAGTGATGGAAAATTATATACACGCAGCACCAAACGTGGTGATGTGCGCCGGATCCTGAATATTTTTGTACGTTATGGTGCAGCAGAAAATATTTTATATGAAGCGCATCCTCATATTGGCACAAATAAACTACCCCATATCATAACTGCCCTTAGAAATGAAATTATAGATTGCGGCGGAGAAGTCCACTTTGAAAAAAAAGTCATCGATTTTCTCCTTGAAAAAGATAAAGTACATAAAGTAATCACTGCGGATGGCGATCAATTAATTGCAAATGCCGTTATTCTTGCAACTGGTCACTCAGCAAGGGATATTTTTCAATTACTGCATTCAAAAAATTTACAGTTATTTTTTAAACCTTTTGCATTGGGTGTTCGGGTAGAGCATCCCCAATGGTTAATTGATGCTGCACAATACCGTCTCCCCTTCGTGTTTAACAATAAGGGCACTTTTAAAAGACCTTCCTATTTACCAGCTGCATCGTACAACCTGGTGCAACAGGTTAGTGGAAAAGGTGTGTTTTCTTTTTGCATGTGCCCGGGTGGTATTATTGCCCCGGCAGCAACAGATGCTAATGAGATTGTTGTCAACGGCTGGTCACCTTCAAAAAGGAATAATCCTTATGCAAACAGTGGCATGGTAGTAAGTGTGCAGAACAATGATTTATATGATTATATAGATCTAATTGAAAAAGAAAAATCTTCACCATTAATTGGAATGTTCTTTCAGCAAAAAATAGAAAGGGAAGCATACAAAGCAGGCGGAGGAAAACTTGTGGCGCCGGCACAACGCCTTGTTGATTTTACTAATAATACGGTCTCCCAAAATTTACCTGATTGCAGTTACTTACCTGGCATTCATAGTGCGGATCTACGGTTTGTTGTACCGCCTTTTATCCATAGTGCATTGAAAATTGCATTCAAAGAATTTGGGAAAAAAATCAAGGGGTATTTTACCAATGAAGCAGTTGTTGTTGCTACAGAGTCCCGCACTTCATCGCCTGTAAGAATTCCAAGAGACAATGATGGCCTACACCATCCGCAACTAAAAAATTTATATCCCTGTGGAGAAGGTGCCGGCTTTGCAGGAGGCATTGTTAGTGCCGCTATGGATGGTGAAAAAGTGGCCGGACTAATTGCTGCTAAAAATTTTCCTCTTTAAACTTTGTAGCAATCAGATGCTTCTGCTTCAATAACTGATTTCTGCGATAGGCCTTTATTTCCTTTTTCAATTTCTTCTTATCGGCTTTTGAAAATGTACTTTGCAGCAGCACATTCAGATCAGGCTTGCCTGCATCTACCCAACTGGTGTACCAAAAGTCGGCACACAAATTTGCTGAGCGCAGCAATTGCTGATTGATAGTTGTTCCAAGCCTTTTACTGTATTCTCTGGCAAATGCAGATGAGTAACGTTTTACCTGTCTTCCGTTTCGCATTTGCACATTAAATTTCGTTGAATCTGTAAACAATCTGCTTGCTTCTTTTTCCTGCTGAAATACATCGGGCAGTAAGATGTATGCACGACGTATGGCTGCCCAGATCGCTTGTGCCGGATCAGGCAGGTAGATAGCTTTGTGACTGCTATACAAATTATAATGATTTATTTCCAACTCAGGAATGGTACTTTCCCATAATGCATGCAATCCTCTTTGTCCTGTTAATTGCCCATCATAATTAATTGATGTGTGCAGGGGAACATTCGCATCTTCTATATAATGGCCTATATCTGCAGCATAAAAAAGAATACTGTCCCTGTTGCCGCTGCGAAATGCATTAGTAAGTTTTTCTTTCATTGTTACTATCCAGTAAGGAACATAACCATATTTTTCTAAAGAATCTGCCGAATACTTTGCTATTGCTTCGTTCCAGCCAGGAGGCATCTTCCAGGCCGCCGAGTCACCAAAAGCCTCCAGGTCAATAAAATGCTTGGGAGCTTCTGTGGAGTCTGCGTTGCGGCGCAGGTCTGGTCGCACGGAATGTTGCACCAGATAATCTATGTTTTTATAAAAAAATCGCTGCATTTGTTTTGGCAATTGATACACTGATACCTGGTGAACCGTACGATGTACCAGAAAACCCCAGCTACCTGTAAAAAATAACATAGATAAACATAATAACAGTAAAAGGCATCTATTCAGCTTTACCACACTTTTATTTTTAATGTGAAATTGCATGAAAGTTTATAATTAGTATTGATAAAATAACCGTTCGGATAAAATAATTCTTTTTTCGTTTTAATGTGTAACATTTGCGCCGGGATCTACAATAGGTTTTATCACATCAAAAGTTACTTCAAATGAATGTGCTCGAGGCAAAAAATCTAAAAAAATATTATGCTACCCAGAAAGCTGTAGATGATATAAGTTTTACAGTAGAGGAAAGCAGCATATTTGGGCTGTTGGGTCCTAACGGTGCAGGAAAAACCACTTTGCTGCGCATGATAACCGGGATATTTTATCCTGATGAGGGAGAAATTTTGTTCAACGGAAAAGCATTTGACCCCTTAAAGGATATTGAACTTATTGGCTACATGCCGGAGGAACGTGGATTGTATAAAAAAATGAAAATTGGTGAACAGGCACTATATCTGGCGCAGTTAAAGGGGTTAAGTAAGACCAGGGCAATGGAACTGGTGAAAGAGTGGTTTGTGAAACTGGAAATGCAAAGCTGGTGGAATAAAAAAGTAGAAGACCTTTCTAAGGGCATGTCCCAGAAACTACAGTTTGTTACTACAGTTTTACATAACCCAAAGCTTATTATACTGGACGAGCCATTTAGCGGTTTAGACCCTGTAAACAGCAATATCATTAAAGACGAAATTTTTAATCTTGCAAGTCGTGGGGCAACTGTTATTTTCAGCACACACCGCATGGAGCAGGTAGAAGAAATATGTGATCATATTGTACTGGTAAATAAAGGAAAAAAAATACTGGATGGCACAGTAAAAGAAGTAAAGCAGCAGTATAAAGAAAATATTTTTAGGATTGGCTTTGAAGTATTACCTGAAACAGCCCCTGCCAACTTCTTTGAGGTGCTAAAGCAAAATAATGATAATTCATTTTTTGTAAAAATTAATGAAGGGTACTCACCTAATGAAGTTTTAAGATTCTACCTGCAACAGAATTCATCTATTCTTTCCTTCAATGAAATACTTCCATCGCTGAATGATATTTTTATTCAGTTGGTAGAAGACACTCCTGTTACGCGAAAATTTCTTAGTGAAAGTTCTTTAGATAAAACCACTACTGCTTAAGTCTTTATTATGAACAAGATCTGGCTGATTATAAAAAGAGAATACTCCACACGGGTACGTAAAAAAACATTTATCCTAACTACTATTCTAACTCCTCTTCTTTTTGCAGGTCTCATTGGCTTTGTGATATACATGACTGTGAGAAATATTTCAGAAGAAAAGATTGCTGTTATTGATCCGGCAGGGTATTTAAAGTCCGGCCTCGAAAGCAGTAAAGCTGTTATTTACAACTTTACGAATGATGTGGATACCAGCAATTTTGTTGCAAAAGGTTACTCTGCTATTTTATACGCTCCCCATGCAGGCATTAACCAGAGTGACAACTTCAAAATCATTACTCAAAAAAGTTTAAACCGTATAGCAAATTCCAAAATAGAAAGTGATATCAGCAGGACCCTGGAGAACAATATGATTAGCCAGGAATTAAAGATTGATCCCAAAAGAATAGACTCGATAAAAACGAAAGCAGAAAGTGTTTCTCTTATCAGCAATAAAAAAGGTGAAGGCGGTGAATTAAAGCAGAGCAACTTTGGCGTTGCCAACGGCATTGGTTATATAACGGCCTTCCTTATATATATTACTTTGTTTATTTACGGCGCTATGGTTATGCGCGGTGTAATGGAAGAAAAAACAAATCGTATTGCGGAAGTGATTGTGTCTTCTGTTAAGCCTTTTCAGTTAATGTTAGGTAAAATAATAGGTATTGGGGCAGTTGGACTAACCCAGTTTTTAATATGGATAGTTTTAATCAGCATTATAACTTCTGTACTTACCTCTATGATACCGCCGGAAGTGATGCAACAGGTTCAGCACTCGCAACAACAAATGCCGGGTTCTTCGCAGCAGGGTTCAGATGCAATTAGATCACTGGCAGAAGCACAGGCGGATCTTTCCACTGTTAACTGGGGATTGATTGCTTTTTCTTTTCTTTTTTATTTCCTTGGCGGATATCTTTTTTATGCAGCTCTTTTTGCAGCCGTCGGTAGTGCAGTTAATGAAGATGCACAGGATGCACAAAGCCTAATGTTTCCAATAACCTTACCCATTGTATTGGGTATTATCATCATGATCAATGCCATTAATGATCCAAGTGGTTCTCTTGCCACCTGGTCCAGCCTCGTTCCATTCTTTTCACCTATTGTAATGATGGCACGCATTCCATTTGGTGTGCCGGATACAGTGCCTTACTGGCAACTCGGTTTGTCCATGCTATTGTTAGTCCTTGGATTTTTGTTTACAACCTGGCTTAGTGCAAAAATTTACCGCACAGGCATTTTAATGTACGGCAAAAAACCATCCTGGAAAGAAATGGGAAAGTGGATCAGAAGATAATTCTGCCATTAAGGCATCAGTCACCACCATTCATCAAATAAATTCCCTTATATACGAAACAGGTCGTATATTTATTATTGAACCTAATTCCTCAGCTAAAAAACATTTTGTTATGAAGCAACAACATTTAGGAAAGTATGGCCCTGCCACCATAGTAATTCTATTCATGATTTTTTCTATGAATGCCTGGAACCAAAGTGGAGATGCAATTCACAGTGCCACTGATACAATACCGGGAAACCAAAAAAAGATCAGAAATATTGATGAAGCTGCACGGGAACTGGATAAAGCTGCTATTGAATTAAACAAAACGGACTGGAAGAAAATCGAAAGAGAAATTGAAGTGGCAATGAAGAAAATTGATTTTGCTGAGACAAAGCTTCAATTAGAAATAGAGCTGAAGGAAATAGATAGAAAAAAAATAAAAGCTGATATTGACAAAGCCATTAAAGAAATAGATGTTGCCAAAATGAAAGCAGAGATAGATGTCTCTCTTGCTAAAATTGATGTGGAAAAGATTAAAAAGGAAATTGACCTGCAAAAGATTGAAATTGAATTGAAAAAGGTGAAGCCGGAAATTGAAAGATCAATGAAGGAGGCTAAAGCCGGAATTGAAAAAGCAAAGAAAGAGATTAGTGAATACAAAATCTTTATCAACGACTTAGAAAAAGATGGATTGATTAATAAAAAAGGCGGTTATACTGTTGAACATAATAATGGAGAACTTATCATCAGCGGCAAAAAACAATCTGCAGAAGTTTATAACAAGTACCGGAGCTTTTTAGATAAGCATAAAGAATTTAACATTAAGCAAACTGATGATGAT
>JBHENB010000016.1:0-45268 GCA_046262255.1 Chitinophagaceae bacterium | reverse complement strand
TGCAAGGCGGTGGTAAGTAAAAACACCAACAATAAAATAAATTATCTTTCTAAGAAGTTTTGATTTTTGCAGCCTTTTGGTGAACGATGCCATGAAAGTTCCTTATTTTATAACAGAATATCTAAATTAAAGAAAATGTTAAGTAATACGTTAACGAATGTTATTCTGTGCAATTAGAATAAAAACTTCATCTTATACAAAAATTATGCTCATGAAAAAATTACTTATTCCACTCGCATTTTTCCTAATTAGTACAAGCAGCAATGCGCAAAATGAGAGAAATCCTTTCCCAAAAACTATTACCGTTTCTGGCAGTGCAGAAACGGAAGTGGTGCCTGATGAAATTTTTGTTCAGGTAATTTTAAGAGAATACGAAAAGAAAGGAAAGGGTAAGGTGGATATTGAAACAATTAAAAAAGACTTTTTAACTCATGTAAAAAGGATTGGTATTCCTGACTCATTGATCAGCATTGCTGCTTATGATGGTTTAAACGAGCACCCATGGTGGCGTAAAAGAAACAGAAGAGATGAACTATATGCCTCCATCTCTTACGAAATAAAACTAAAAAGCAGCAGGCAGGTAGATGATCTTGTAAATGGATTAGATGATGATGCCACTCAGGACTTTTTTATTCAGCGTACTTCGTTTAGCAAAATAGCTGAGCTGCGTAAACAATTAAAAATTGCTGCAGTAAGATCAGCAAAGGAAAAAGCAGAATATTTATCTGCAGCCATTAATGAAAAAGTAGGTGAAGCAGTTAATATTAATGAACCTAATGAGTATTATGTTCCTTATTATAATGTAAGAAGATCAAATGTAATGATGAAAGAAGGCAATGTATCTGCGGACATGGCCGCCCCTGCAGAGCCGCTTGACTTCAGAAAGATTAAATTGCGATATGATGTAACGGTTGTTTTTGCATTAAAATAAACAAAGAGGCTGTTGTTGCAGCCTCTTTGTTTATTTTCGGGAGAATTTATTTTGGGTCCTTTCCTTTTTCTTCCTGCTGTAATTTTTCTTTAATCCCGGCCAATGCGCCCAAATCACCCAAAGTTGGTTTTTCCACTTTTGTCTGGATGTTTTTCACCGCTTTTTTCGTTTTATCCATCTCCACTCTTGCATCTCTTCTTGCAGCTTCCTGCTCCACCTGCTTTGCCTGTTCCCAGATGCGGGTATGTGAAACAACAATTCTCTTCTCGTTACGGTCAAATTCAATTACCATGAACTGTGCACTTTCATCTGCGCCTACACTTTTGCCGTCTTCCTTTAAAAGATGGCGGTTAGGAGCAAACCCTTCTAAGCCATAAGGTAATTGTACCATAGCGCCTTTATCATCCTTGCGGGTTACATTTCCTTCGTGAATGCTGCCAATTGCAAATGTATCCTGTAAACTGTTCCATGGGTCTTCCTCCAATTGCTTATGACCTAACTGCAACTTACGGTTGTCTTTGTCAATGCCAAGAATTATTACATCAATATTTTCTGCTACTCTTGTGTACTCACTTGGATGATTGAAACGCTTCAACCAGCTTAAATCACTGATGTGTATCATACCCCCAATTCCTGAGGCCAGCTCAACAAACACTCCATAAGGTGTTATATTTTTTACCACGCCTGTATGGCGACTGCGTTCAGGAAATTTGTTTTCAATATCACTCCAGGGATCTTCAGAAAGTTGCTTAATGGACAAGCTCATCTTTCTGTTTTCTTTATCAAGAGTAACTATTTTAGCTTCGTGCTCGTCCCCTAATTTAAAGAACTCTTTTGCATTAATAGGAGTATTAGCCCAGGTAATTTCTGAAACGTGAACCAACCCTTCAACTCCGGGTAAAATTTCTAAAAATGCGCCGTAATCTTCGATGTTCACCACCTTACCTTTTACAATCTCACCTTCCTTAATGCTCTCAGGAAGTACATCCCACGGGTGCGGTGTCAACTGTTTCAAGCCAAGAGAAATGCGTCTTTTCTCATCATCAAAATCCAATACTACTACATTTATTTTCTGATCCATCTTCAATACTTCAGTCGGATGATTTATCCGGCCCCATGAAATATCTGTTATGTACAGCAAGCCATCCAATCCGCCAAGGTCCATAAACGCACCAAAATCTGTAATGTTCTTTACAGTGCCTTCCAATACCTGTCCTTTTTCCAGCTTACCAATAATTTGGGCACGTTGTGCTTCAATATCACTTTCTATAAGTGCTTTGTGCGATACAACCGCATTCTTAATGGCCTCGTTGATCTTTACTACTTTAAACTCCATTGTTTTACCAACAAACTGATCGTAATCCGTTACCGGCTTTACATCAATCTGAGAACCTGGTAAAAATGTTTCCATTCCAAAAACATCTACAATTAAACCACCTTTTGTTTTTGATGTAACCGTACCGGTGATAACCTCACCTGTTTTATGCACTTCAACAATACGTTCCCATGCTCTTCTTGTACGGGCTTGTTTGCGGCTTAAATTCAAGTGCCCTTCACGGTCTTCTTTTTCAACAACCATTACTTCCACTTCGTCGCCTACTTTCAGGGCTGAATTGTCCCGGAATTCATTTAGAGACACCAGGCCATCACTTTTAAAACCTATATTCAGTACAACATCTGTTTTTGTAATGCCTACAACAGTTCCTTTAATTAATTCACCATCATTTATCTGAACAAATGTATTCTCATACACCTTGTCGTACTTATCTTTTTCGTCAGGAGTGTAGGATGTAACATTGCGTTTGTCCACACTCCAGTCAAAATCATCATGAGGGGCTAAAGTTTCAGCTACTGGCTCTTCAACAGTAACATTAGAAACTCCAATTCCTTCTGTATCTGTTGCCACACCTGCTGAATTACCATTAGCTCCATCTTCACCTTGCGGTGAAGGAGTATTTAAATCTTCGTCGCCAGGTACATTTGTTGTCGCTGCTGAAGCTTCTGTTCCCGTATTATCGGTGGCAGTAACCTTCTCCTGACCTTCAGCGTTTTGGTTAATAATTTGATTTTCTTCCATAAAAAGCCCGGGGTTTTATTCGGGGCGGCAAAGATAGGTTTTCCTTTTAAGTTATGACTGTTTGATATGATTTTTTGCTTTTCTATGGCAAGCAAAAATGTTATAGTGTTACGATTCGATAATAAAAAACAGGAGCAATGATTTACCCCTGTTTGTAAGGTCTGTGAATAACTTCAAAAACTAATTAAATTATAGTATTATTCTGCAAGTATCTTAATTAATGTACCTGAAGTTACCCGGTCATTTAGTCTCATACCATTTAAGAGCGCCACCTCTTCTAATCTTCTCGGCGCAACGCCATAATTACGCAATATCTGATCTAAAGTACCTGTTTGGCCTACTGTTTTTACACGTACACGTTCGGGCTTTTTGTTAATCTTAGCTTGATCTGTAAGCTCTCTGAAGCTTTGCATTGTATTGGTAAAATAAGGTGCGTATGCATTAAAATCATTCAGGCTTGATGCCCCGAGGATTAGATATATATTACTGCCGTGTTGAATAAGATAAGACAAAGTTCTTATGGATGCCTGTTGCTGTTGTCCCTGTTGTTGTGCAACATCTGCCACCATAGCTAATGCTCTTAAACCATTTACATTTACTTCCCTTGACTCTCTAACCTGAAGCTTGAATTGTTGCAATACAGCATTGGCAGCTTCCTGAAGAGAATTTCCCGGAGCAAGGGTCAACATCATCATGGCTTTACCATCTTTTGATGCTAATTGTACCTGCTGCGGTGTGTTTTGATATGACCAGTTTGCAGGAGTTGAGAATTGAAATCTTAAAACAGGATGATAAAAAACATTATTTTCCAAATACCCACCTTTTGGATCTTCACCATAAATCAAACCTTCAATCTTTTGCAGGTATGCATTGCGATTTACCTGCGGATTGGTAAGATTTAATTGCTGCTTCCATTGGGTTGCAAGTTGGCTAACAGTTCTGTTTCTATCCCCTGGGTTTGGATGCGTTGATAAGAAGTCGGGCAATTCTGCTGCTCCTTTTTCTGCACCTTTTCTTTCAAGGGTAGTAAAGAAATGCGCCATCTGTTGTGCATCGTATCCAATTTTAGAAGAATACTCAACACCCAAACGGTCAGACTCCCGTTCAGCATCTCTTCCAAATTTTAACATCATAAGTCCTAAACCTTGTGATAAAGGTTCGGCGAATTGTGCCAGTTGCGGAGATATTACAATACCTGCTATCAGCCCGAGCTGACCCAACATTGCATTTCGTTGCTGCTCAACAGAATGCCGTGCGGCAATATGCCCTATCTCATGACCTAATACACCGGCAAATTCAGCCTCATTGTTAAAATGTGCCATAATGCCCCTGGTGAAATAAACGTAACCACCGGGCACAGCAAACGCATTCAATACTTCTGAATCGAGGATTCTAAATTCATAATTTATGTTATTGCGGTGTGAAATGGCTGCCATAGCCTTGCCTTTTTCAGTAATAAAACTTTGGAGATCTCTGTCTTCATACAACCCAAACTGCTTAATAATCTGAGGATCAGCTTCTTTACCGATTGCAAGCTCCTGTGCTTCAGACATTAATACCATCTGCTTCTTTCCTGTTACAGGGTTCGTAGCACATTGGTTAAAAACTACCAGTATTGTAGTTAAACAACTAATTAAATAATATTTTTTCATGCTATTCAGTTTATGCATTAAGACTAATAAAGAAAATATTTCATGTAGTTATATGCAACTGAAATGCCAAGCTTAGGAACCTTAAACTAAAACAGGGGGGATGTTGTAAAATATGAAGAGTCGCTTGAATCTTTAACAGAAAAAATTAGCTCATTCCTCTTTTGAAATTTCAGCAATATTCTTTGCAGCAATCCAACCACTTGTCTCCATGCATGCTGAAAATTGAAGCCGCCTGTTATCCCGTCCACATCTAAAACTTCTCCTGCAAAAAATAATCGTGGAACTTTTTTGCTCATCATAGTATTGGCATTGACCTCATTTAAGTTAATACCACCCGCTGTTACAAATTCTTCTTTAAAAGTAGTTTTACCTTTTACTTCAACTGTTGTAATTTACCGGGTTTCTGACCATTTATTTTCTGTTTTTGCCGGTAAGTCTACAAAACGCATCTCGCTGTTCATTCCGGATTCTTCCATTAAAAACTGCCACAAGCGGTTTGGCAATTGTGCAAAGTTGTTATTGATAATTTTCTTTGCACCTCTGAAATTTCTGAGTTCTTGTAAATGCTCTTTCAATGATATTTCATTGAATTGGGGCAACCAATTTATATGAACTCTAAAGTTATAATTTGCAGCATTTAATTCTCTTGCACCCCATGCACTCAAGCGTAAAACTGCAGGCCCACTTAATCCCCAATGAGTAATTAAAACAGGACCTTCCTCCACTACCTTACTGCCACTTATTTTTACGTGGTTTTACAACACTTATTCCCATAAGGCTGGTGATAGGGTGCTTAGGCAAATCTGCCTGACCGGCAGGCAGGTTGAATGTGAATAGAGTAGGGACTGGTTGCGCAATAGTGTGTCCAAGAGTTTGAATCCACTGAAATTTAGATGCTGTGGCATAGCCCCCAACCGCGATACAAATAAAGTCGCAAATAATTCTGTGAAATCCTGAATCGTCGAAAAACCATTGAATAATGTCTGTTATAAAAAACTGATGAAATGTTTTTTTTACGAAGTTGTAGCCACGTGGATAGCATTTGCTCATTTCATCAATATCATTACAAGCATTCGTTACATTACATCTTCCTCCGCCGGAAACTTTTACTTTTGATAATAACTTATTTGTTTTTTCTACAATAAATACCTGTAAATCTTTATTCATACGGGCAGCATTTATTGCACAAAAAATCCTGCAGCGCCGCCGCCAATTACTATAAGAGTTTTGCCTCCTGGCCTGCCAAGAAGAAGATTTAGATTGTTACTTTCTTTGTTCAAATTAGATTGGAAGGAAAATGTTATGGGGTAATTGACGATAAAATATCCTCTGTATGTGTTGAGGAAAATAAATCAGGATTTGCTGTTTCAGCTGCTTCTATTCTGCTGAAATCAGAGAGTATATCCGGCTTTCCTTTTTTGACACAAACATTATGCTCAAAATGTACTGATGGTTTATGGTCTGCAGTTCGCACCGTCCATCCATCTCTTTCTGTGTACACTTTCTTTGTTCCTAAATTAATCATTGGTTCAATGGCTAATACTACACCTTCATGCAATTTTTTGCCGCTGCCTCGTTTTCCAAAGTTCGGCACCTGCGGATCTTCATGCAATTTTTTGCCCAATCCATGGCCTACTAATTCTCTTACCACACCATAGCCGTGTTTTTTTTCTGTATGTTCCTGAATGGCAAAAGAAATATCTCCAACATGATTTCCTGCCACTGCTTTTTCAACCCCTTTGTATAGTGATTCCTTTGTAACCAGAACCAGTTGCTCCACTTCAGCAGAAGGTTGGCCAATCACAAACGTGTAGGCATGGTCGCCATGAAAACCATTTTTATAAATTCCAATGTCAACAGAAATTATATCGCCTTCTTTTAATTCATTCTTATTAGGAAACCCATGTACTACTACATCGTTTACAGATACACACGAGCTAAATGGATAGCCCTGATAATTCAGAAAAGAGGGAACAGCTTTATTATCGCAGATAAAGTCCGAAATTAGTTTATCAATATAAAGAGTAGTAACACCGGGCTTTAATATTTTAGCCACTTCAGCAAGCGCAGTGCTTACCATCAAAGCATTTTGCCGCATTAGTTCTACTTCGTCTTTCGTTTTATAAAAAATCATTTTCTGTATAAAAGAAAACCTGGCAAGAACACTCACCAGGTTTGCAAATTTATCATTTCTAATTTAGAATGAAGCTGGACTTACTGTTTGTCTTCCCTGTATGCGTCCGCTTTTCATTAAACCATCGTATTGCCGCATCAGCAATTGCGTTTCTATCTGCTGCAACGTATCTAAAACAACACCCACCATAATTAATAATGAAGTGCCCCCAAAGAAAGTAGCAAAATTTTGCGTCACTCCAAGCCGTTGTGCTATGCCAGGCAGTATCCCTACAAATGCAAGCAATATTGCCCCAGGTAATGTAATTCTATCCATTATTAATCCTATATAGTCTGCTGTAGGCTGACCTGGTTTGACACCCGGAATAAAACCATTGTTCTGCTTTAAATTATCGGCAATTTGTTTTGGGTTAAATATTAATGCAGTGTATAAAAAGGTAAAGCCAATTACCACTGTGGCATAAATGGCCATATACCAGATATTTTGCTGGTCGCCGAAAATGCGTGCAATACCCTGCCCTGTTTCGAAACTTGTAAAAGAAAATAAGGTTGGTAAAAACATAATTGCCTGTGCAAAAATGATGGGCATTACGCCGGCACTGTTTACTTTAATTGGTAAAAACTGCCGTGCACCACCAAACTGCCGGTTGCCTACTATCTGTTTGGCGTAATTAACAGGTATTTTGCGCACCCCCTGCACCAGCAAAATACAACCCATGATAATTGCTATTAAAATAGCAATTTCAATAATAAATATTAATATTTGACCGGTACGTACAGATTTTGCCGTAAGCTCCTGGAGGAAGGATTGGGGTAAACGTGCAAGGATACCGATCATAATGATCAGCGAAGTACCGTTACCTAAACCCTTATCTGTAATTTTTTCACCAAGCCACATTACAAATAAAGTACCTGCAGTAAGGAGTATTACTGTAGATAACCAGAAGTAACCAGCAAAACCTTCAATGATAGCCCCGCTGTTAGCCGTCATTTGATGCAGGTAAGCAACGTAAGCCGATGCCTGCACGGCAGTTACAGCAACTGTAAGGTAGCGTGTATATTGATTAATTTTTTTACGGCCACTATCTCCCTCTTTCTGCATTTTTTGGAACTGAGGTACCAGCACTGTCATCAGCTGCATAAAAATAGATGCGGAGATATAAGGCATGATGCCTAATGCAAGTATGGAGGCCTGAGAAAAAGCTCCACCGGCAAAAGTGTCTATTAAACCAAGCATGCCGCCTTTTGCAGAAGCAAGATCCAGTTTTGTGGGATCAATGCCTGGTAAAACTATATGTGTACCTAAACGGTATATAAATAAAAGAAGCAGTGTGAAAAGGATCTTACTCCGCAGTTCCTCAATGCTCCAAATATTTTTTAATGTTTTAATTAGTTTTTTCACGGACAATGAGATTTACGCATCATTAAAAAATACGCAATGTTTGCGCCTGACAAATATCCAAAATTTACTTTATAATTTCCACGGAACCACCGGCTGCTTCGATTGTTTCTTTTGCCTTACCGCTTATGGCATTCACTTTAAATGGCAATTTTGCTTTTAATTCTCCATTGCCTAAAATTTTCACCCGGTCTGTTTGGCTGATTAGTCCGTTGGTATATAAATTTTCTAAAGTGAACTCCTGAATGCCATATTTTTCAATCAACTGATCAATTTGGCCAAGGTTAAAAACTTTATATTCAATCCGATTGAAATTCTTAAAGCCACGTTTGGGGATACGACGCTGGATTGGCATTTGACCACCTTCGTGAGCCATTTTTCTTTTATAGCCTGTACGTGCCTGCTGACCTTTATTACCTTTTGTAGAAGTGCCGCCTTTACCACTTGCCTCACCGCGACCTATACGTTTTTCTTTGTGTACTGCACCCTTTGCAGGTTTTAATTCGTGTAGTTTCATTTGCTTGATTTTTACTTAACGGGAAATCACCCTCGCTTGTTATTATTTGAAGTTTAAAGTTTAAGGTTGAAGGGTAATGCACCACTACTTTAAACATTAAACCTTAGACTTTTAAATTTCCTCCACAGCCAGCATATGCTCCACCTTACGAACCATACCTAATATCTGTGGTGTTGCTTCTACTTCTTTAGTAGAATTCATTTTATTTAAACCCAAAGCCTTTAAGGTTTGCTTCTGGCGTTCAGGCCTGTCGATTGGGCTTTTTATTAATGTTATTTTTATTTTCATAATACCCCACCCCTAAAGGGGAGTTTTGATACCCTCGAATTATTGAAGAGGGACTGTTGATTAAATGTTCTGAACGATGAAGTGAGTGACACAACAGGTGATGCCATCAGCACCTCTGCTGGTAACTTAATTATCAACTTTCAGTTTTAAAGAACTTTGAGTTTATTAGAATAACCCCCTGTCTGCCAACAGGCAGGCTTTAGGGGGACAGGAGGCTTATCCATTAAAAACTCTCTTTAATGGAATTCTCCTGGTTCTGGAAACAGCAATCGGCTCACGCAACATAGCTAATGCTTTAAATGTAGCTTTTACTACGTTGTGTGGATTAGCGGAGCCAAGAGATTTTGCCAGAACGTCTGTAATACCAGCACTTTCCAATACCGCACGCATAGAACCTCCTGCAATTACACCCGTACCATGTGCCGCCGGTTTTATTAATACTTTTGCGGCACCTTCTTTTGCTAACTGGTCGTGTGGTATAGTGCCATGCATTACGGGAACTCTTATCAGGTTTTTCTTAGCATCTTCAATGCCTTTCGTAATTGCTTCCTGTACTTCTTTTGCTTTTCCTAAGCCATGACCAACTACACCCTGCTCATTACCAACAACTACCAGGGCTGAAAAACTAAATGCACGGCCACCTTTGGTTGTTTTCACAACCCGGTTGATTGCCACTACTTTTTCTTTTAGCTCCAGATCGCCGGCTTTTACTTTATTTAAAATAACATTCATTATATCGATTTATGATTTTAGATTTTCAGATTGATGATTACAGCGAGACTAGATAAATCTGCAATCTGCAATTTAAAATTGCAATCCACCTTCTCTTGCGCCGTCAGCCACTGCCTTTATACGACCGTGAAACAGATTACCACCCCTGTCAAACACTACCTGTTGAATTCCCAATTCAATTGCTTTTCGTGCAATAGCCTCCCCTACCAATTTACCTTTTTCCACTTTATTTCCAGGTTGAGCTTTGATGTCTTTGTCCCTGGATGAGACTGCAGCAAGAGTAAACCCTTTTGTATCATCAATCAATTGCACATAAATATCCATGTTGCTCCGAAACACGGAGAGGCGAGGCTTTTGTGCATCACCAGCAATTTTCTTTCTGATTCGATGCCGAATCTTTTGCCGTCTTTGAAGCTTTTGACTTGTTCTCATTTCTTACCCCCAAACCCCTAAAGGGGAGTGTTTTGATGTCTCTGACTGCCAGAGACTTTATTAAAAAACTATTTACCTGCTGCTTTACCAGCTTTTTTACGTACTATTTCGCCAACATACCGAATACCTTTTCCTTTATAGGGCTCTGGCTTACGAAGTCCACGAATTTTTGCAGCTACCTGGCCAATTAACTGATGGTCATTGCCTTCCAATGTAATAATTGGATTCTGGCCTTTTGCCTGCTCTGTTGCAACCTTTAATTCTTTAGGTATTTCAAAAATAATATTGTGTGAATAGCCCAAACTAAGATCCAGAATATTTCCCTGGTTTGCTGCTTTAAATCCAACTCCAATTAATTCCAGCTTCTTTTGATACCCATCCGTTACGCCTTTTACTAAATTAGAAATCAATGACCGGTATAGCCCATGCATAGCACGGTGCCGTATCTGATCTGTTGGGCGCACTAATTCAACCTGGTCGTCCTTCACTTCAACTTTTATATCACGGTCAACCATTTGTTTTAACTCACCCTTTGGTCCCTTTACAGTTACCACATTATCATTACCAACAGTAACGGTTACTCCCCCTGGCACCTGAACTGGTTTTTTACCTATACGAGACATTTTAAATAGTTTATAGTTTTTTGTTTATTGTTTATTGTTTGTGGTTAATAAACTAACCATTTCCCTTCTCCCCTTTAGGGGTGGGGATTTAATATACATAACACAAAACTTCGCCTCCTACATTCTGTGCCTTAGCTTCTTTATCTGTTAATACACCTTTGGATGTAGAAAGAATTGCAATACCTAAACCATTCTTTACACGGCGAAAATCTGCGGGCTTGGCATAATGGCGCAACCCTGGGCGGCTTACTCTCTCCAACGTCTGTATTGCAGGCTGTTTTGTCTGGCCATCGTATTTCAACGCAATTTTTATAAGCCCCTGCTTACTATCATCTTCAAATTTGTATTTAAGTATATAACCCTGATTGTATAATATCTCCGTCATGCGTCTTTTTAAATTAGAAGCAGGAATTTCCACAACTCTATGACCCGCCATTTGCGCATTACGAATTCTTGTTAAAAAATCAGCTATTGGATCTGTTACCATAATTTATGCCCCCTTGTCCCCTAAAGGGGACCTTATATCTGTTAAATTCTACTTTTTAAAAACTTTAATAATCATTCCCCTTCTCCCCTTAAGGGGTTAGGGTTTACCAGCTTGCTTTTTTTAAACCAGGTATTTTCCCATCTAAAGCCATATCCCGCATGGCTATTCGTGATAAACCGAAGTAGCGAATGAAGCCTCTTGGACGACCAGTCATC
Organism: Chitinophagaceae bacterium; assembly: GCA_046262255.1. Taxonomy (GTDB): domain Bacteria; phylum Bacteroidota; class Bacteroidia; order Chitinophagales; family Chitinophagaceae; genus Flavisolibacter. Next base: position 33,782 of record JBHENB010000016.1, on the reverse strand, counting down.
TGACAACGGTTCTTTAAACGAACACTTGAAGAGTTCTTCGGTAGTTCATCTAATCCACGCCAGTCTCCTGCTTTTTTTAAAGCTTCTCTCTTTTGTTGGTACTGGGCAACCATCTTTTCTCTTTTTCGTTGCCTGGCTTTCACTGATTCTTTAGCCATAATTAATTTCAAATTTTGAGTTAAAGCCTCACCCTCGTTCCCTCTCCAACGGAGAGGGAGGTCGGGCTTTTAATTATTCTTCACTTTTCACTAACCCATCAACCAAAAGCAACTCCGAACATGTGTTGCTGTGCTGTGGCTGTTCTCCCCGGTTGGGGGAGTTAGAGGGGATCTATTTTTTTACATTTTTAAATGGCATTCCAAGTTCTTTTAACAACTCGAATGCTTCTTCGTCAGTTTTTGCTGTTGTAACAAAACTTATATCCATTCCTGTTATCCTATTCACTTTATCAATATCAATTTCAGGAAATATAATTTGTTCGGTTACACCCAAAGTATAGTTACCACGGCCATCAAATGATTTCTCATTAATTCCTCTAAAATCCCGTACACGAGGCAAAGCAACAGAGATAAGCCTGTCTAAGAATTCATACATTTTTACACCACGTAATGTTACCCTTGCACCAATAGGCATATTCTTACGCAGCTTAAAGTTTGAAATGTCTTTTTTAGACATGGTGGCCATTGCTTTTTGTCCGCTAAGAGTAGTCATTTCGTCAATAGCTATGTCCACCAGCTTTTTGTCCGTTACAGCCCCATTCACACCACGGTTTATGGATATTTTTTCCAGTTTTGGCACCTGCATTACAGATTTGTAGCCAAACCTTTTCATTAAAGCAGGAGTCACTTCCTCCTGGTACTTTTTTCTTAGCCTTGGAATATATGTTGCAGTCTGCATCATTTAATTACACCTCCGGATTTTTTTGAGGTCCTGATTGTTTTCCCATTCTCTTTTGTTCTTTTCACTTTAGAGCCCTGCTTTCCATCCCATAACATTACATTACTGATGTGTACAGGAGCTTCTTTCTTTATAATGCCGCCCTTTGTATTTTGCGCAGAAGGTTTTGTATGCCTTGTAATTATGTTTACTCCTTCCACCAGTACTTTTCCTTCATCTACCAGCACATCTTTCACAAGGCGTGGCTTTGCTATATCCTTATCATCGCCGGCAATTACAACAACCATATCGCCTTTCCTGATATTATATTTCGGTTTAAATCTTGTTTTCATACCATAAAACCGCCTCAGGCGGACTTTGAGTTTTATGTTACCAACTAATTAATTCTCTTCAACTCTTATTGCCCGCCCGGATGAACCGTTCGGACGGGCGTCGCACTCTTGTACTTTCTATAATTCTATTCATCATTTGCGAAGCTCACCTCTTTAATTCACCATTTATTATCTTGAACATTGAGAGTTGAGCATTACACATTGAACATTATCTCACTTCAATATTCCTTGTTCCTTGTTCGATATTCTACAGCACTTCCGGTGCCAAAGAAATAATTTTCATATAGCCCTTGTCACGCAATTCTCTTGCAACAGGCCCAAAAATGCGGGTGCCCCTTGGCTCATTAGCAGGGTTTAATAAAACAACTGCATTATCATCAAAGCGTATATAAGAACCATCCTTACGACGCAGTTTGTTTTTTGTACGTACAATTACTGCTGTTGCAACGGTACCTTTTTTAATGCCTCCTGCTGGTATTGCATCTTTTACCGAAACAACAATGGTATCGCCTATTCCCGCATACCGCTGGCCACTATTCCCCAATACACGTATACATAAAACTTCCTTAGCGCCACTATTATCTGCCACATTCAACCTGGATTCCTGCTGTATCATTTCATTTAATTTAACCTCACAATTACTCTTCAACTTTTTTACTAACCCATCAACCAAAAGCAATTCCGATCATGTGGCCTGTGCTCTGGCTGTTCTCCCAAATTGGGGGAGTTAGAGGGGCTGTCTTACTTCACCTTCTCTACTACTTCTACCAATCTCCACCTTTTTAATTTACTCAACGGCCGGGTTTCCATTATTCTTACCAGGTCGCCAATGCTGCACTCATTCTTTTCATCGTGTGCATGGAACCTGGTGGTTTTTTTAACGAACTTCCCATAAATAGGGTGCTTTACTTTTCTCTCCACAGCTACAGTAATAGTTTTATCCATTTTATTACTGGTAACCACACCAGTTCTGGTTTTTCTTAAATTCCTGGTTCCTGTATTTGTATCTTCAGCCATAATTTAAGCCCTCCTAAATCCTCCCAACGGGAGGACTTTAGATAGTTTAATTTTTAAACACCTATTTATTTTGAGCCTCCGGATATTCTTCCCCCTTGAGGGTGTTAGACGGGGCTAATTGTTTTTTCTTTAATTCTGTTTTTAAACGAGCCAAATCTTTGCGGAGATTTCTAATGTTCATTGGGTTTTCCAATGGAGAAATTGCATGAGCAAATTCCAACTTCTTTAACCGAAGCTCATCTTCTTTAATACGAGCCTGCAAATCCTGTTCGTTTAAACTTAAAATACTTTTTTTAAAATCTACTGTTTTTGACATTTTTAAACCTCACCTCCGTGCCCTCTCCATCCTCTCTTACTCAGAATTTCGGGAGGCCGGAATTTTTTTATTTATCAACTTTTAGCCAATTGCACCTATAACTTTACAACCACTTCAGCAGCAATATCGCGACGTGAAATAAATTTTGTTTTAATTGGTAATTTTCCTGCAGCTAAACCCAAAGCTCCTTTTGCGATTTCCGGAGATACCCCATCTACTTCAAACAGAATACGACCCGGCTTTACTACTGCAGCCCAAAATTCAAGATTGCCTTTTCCCTTACCCATCCTTACTTCTGCGGGCTTTCGTGTAATTGGTTTATCAGGAAATATTCTGATCCACACATTACCTTCCCGTTTCATATGACGGGTCATTGCCTGCCGTGCCGCTTCAATCTGGCGGTCGGTTATCCAATGACTATCCAGTGCTTTTAAAGCAAACGAACCAAAGGAGATAGTGTATCCTCTTTTTGCATCGCCTTTCATGCGACCTTTTTGCATTTTCCTGTGTTTCGTTCTTTTCGGCTGTAACATAAATCCGTTTATAGTTTATTGTTTGTAGCTTATAGTTGTTAAAACCTAAAGCAGTTATGAACTTTTACTGTTAACTGTTAACTATCTCCTGTCTCTTCCTCCACCGCCGCTGCCACCCGGGCCACCCCTTCTATCTCTATTGAAGTTGCCGCCTCCCCTATCATCTCTTCGATCCCTGCTAAAATCATTTCCACCGCCGGGCCTTCTGTCTCTTCTGTCACCCATACCAGCCGCTTCTTTACCACCAACAAAATTTGGATTAAGATCCCGCTTCGCTAACACTTCTCCTTTACAGATCCATACTTTGATACCTATTTTTCCATATACCGTCAAAGCAAAAACATTTGCATAGTCAATATCCATTCGAAAAGTGTGCAACGGAACACGGCCCTGTTTGATTTCTTCTGTTCGGGCAATTTCAGCACCACCCAAACGACCGGCAACTTTTACTTTTATTCCTTCTGCTCCCATACGCAGTGCAGAAGCAATAGCCATTTTTATAGCACGTTTGTAATTAATGCGATTTTCTAACTGCCGAGCAATAGTATCACCTACAATAGTAGCGTCTAACTCAGGCCGGCGAATCTCAAGAATGTTAATCTGCACATCTTCTTTGCCGGTTAGCTTTTTTAGTTCTTCCTTAATTCTATCTACTTCGCCACCCCCTTTACCAATGATAATCCCGGGCTTTGATGTATGAATTGTTACTATTAATTTTCCTAATGTTCTTTCAATTACAATTTTAGCAATACCACCCTTACTAATGCGGGCATTCAGATAAGACCTGATCTTACCGTCTTCAATCAACTTACCCGCATAATCTTTTCGACTACCATACCAGTTAGATTCCCATCCCCTGATGATGCCTAACCTATTACCAATTGGATTTGCTTTTTGACCCATAATTTTAATTGCCCTGCGTCTCTGAAGAAGCAAGCGTTTTTGAATTATTTTCTTTTCGTGACTTTTTTGCTGCAGTGCGTTTCAATTCTTTAGCAGTTGGCGTATTATCAACCATAAGAGTAACGTGGTTACTGCGTTTGCGTATTTTATATCCACGACCCTGAGGCGCAGGACGCATACGTTTTAATGTTCTTGCGCCATCTACAAAAATTGTAGTTACATATAATTGTCCTTCATCACCACCTTCATTCTTTAGCTTCCAATTAGAGATAGCGCTCATCAAAAGCTTGCGCACAGGCTCGGAAGAATGTTTTGGATTGTGTTCCAAAACGCCCAGCGCCTTTTCTACTTTCATGCCACGTATTAAATCCGCAATCAGGCGCATTTTGCGTGGTGAAGTTGGATAATTTCTCAATTTAGCTACTGCTTCCATTTTTTATAAGGTTTAAGGTTTAGGGTTAGGGTTTAAGGTGTTTAGGCTGATGCTTGCCTTTCACCTTCCTCCTTATACCTACGCCTTTTCATTATACTACTTTTTTACTTGAGTGTCCTTTAAAATTCCTTGTTGGTGCAAATTCACCAAGCTTGTGACCTACCATAAATTCCGTTATGTAAACAGGAATAAATTTGTTACCATTATGTACAGCAAACGTATGCCCTACAAAATCCGGGGTTATAGTAGAACGGCGGCTCCACGTCTTAATTACACCTTTTTTTGATTTCCCCTCATTAACAGCAAGCACCTTTTTCTCAAGGTAAGATGCTACATAAGGACCTTTTTTTATTGAACGACCCATCTAGTATTTTAAATTTTAGATTTTAGATTTTAGATTGGCTGCTTAAATCTGCAATCGCCAATCTGCAATCCGAATTTTTCTTACTTCGCTAATTTACTTCCGTTCTTACGCTGAATTATTTGCTTGTCACTTCCTTTACGTTTTGTACGTGTTTTTAAACCACGGGAATACATACCTGTCCTGCTTCTTGGCTGACCACCGGAAGCTTTACCTTCACCACCACCCATCGGATGATCTACGGGGTTCATAGCCACACCGCGAGTGCGAGGCTTTATGCCTTTCCAGCGATTACGGCCGGCTTTTCCCATGCTTTCCAGGTTGTGATCGCTATTAGAGGCAACTCCTACAGTTGCATAACAGTTGATAAGTACTTTTCTTAACTCACCACTTGGCATTTTTAATATTGCATACCTCTCTTCCTTATTAGTTAACTGAGCGGAAGAACCTGCACTTCTTGCTATTTTACCACCCTGACCAGGTTGCATTTCTATATTATGAACAACAGTACCTAATGGCATGTTTTTCAACATCAATGCATGGCCCAGTTCTGGAGCAACTGCATCGCCGCTTTCAACAGAAGCGCCAACCTGTAAACCATTCGGTGCTATGATGTATCTTTTTTCGCCATCAGCATAATTTAATAACGCAATAAATGCTGTGCGGTTTGGATCGTATTCAATGCTGGCAACAGTTGCTGGTATATTTCTTTTGTTTCGCTTAAAATCAATAATACGATAAGCTTTTTTGTGCCCACCACCAATGTACCGCATAGCTCTACGACCAGATGAATTTCTGCCGCCACTGCGATTTTTTGTTTCCACCAATGCCTTTTCCGGAACATTTGTAGTAACCTCTGCATAGGCGTTACCAATTCTCCAACGAGTGCCTGCTGTAATCGGTTTATACTTTTTTAGTGCCATTTTATTATTTCTGATTTAGAGATTTTGTGACCTTCTCCTATCTCAAAATCTTTTAAATATTCGAATACAGATCAATGGTTTCTCCTTCTGCTACAGTGATAAACGCTTTTTTATAAGCAGGTTTACGGCCGGATACAACCCCTTTTTTTGTAAACCTTGACTTTGCTTTCCCTGGAACAACAGAAGTATTTACATTTACTACAGTTATACCATAAAAATCTTCTACCGCTTTTTTTATCTCCAGTTTATTGGCTTTTCTTGCCACCTTAAAGGCATAGCGGCGTAGCTTATCCTGCTGTGCATTTGCTTTTTCGGTTAAGACTGGCTTTATTAAAACTTCAGAACTTCTCATGAGTTAATTTGAAAATTTGAAAATTTGAAAATTTGAAAATGAATATCAAATCAAACTTTCAATATTTGTTCAGTATTGCTACAGAACGTACAAGTGAGTGACACAACAACTGATGATAGTACTACTACAGCTTGCTACATCATTCACTCAATATTTTAAAGAACTTCCCAATGCTCCCCTTAAAGGGGTTGGGCTATGCCACTGCTTCCGCCTCTTCATTTGCAAAAATCTTTGCTGCGCCTTCCGTTAAAACCAACATTTCTGAATTAACTATATCATACGTATTCACATCACTCAATGAAACTCCTAAAACTGATGGAACATTGCGTAAACTTTTATATAAAATATCATTATACTCAGGAGAAACCAACATGATTTTTTTATCAGAAGCCTTTACCGCTCCCAGAATATTCATGAGGTTCTTTGTCTTGGGTGTCTCAAAAATCAGATCTTCGATTACCACTATTGCATTTTCTTTTGCTTTATAAGAAAGTGCAGACATTTTAGCCAGGTCTTTTACCTTGCGGTTTAGTTTAAAATCGTAACGGTGTGGCTTTGGTCCGAATACGGTACCACCACCTTTATATAAAGGGTTACGAATGTTGCCTTTACGGGAGCCACCTGTACCTTTTTGCTTGTGCAGTTTGCGGCTTGAGCCTTTTACTTCCGCACGGGTTTTTACCTTGTGAGTTCCCTGGCGCTGTGCTGCTAAATATTGCTTTACAGCTAAATATATTGCATGGTCATTTGGTTCTATGCCAAAAATTTCATCAGGGAGCTCAATATCCCTTCCCGTTTCCTCACCTTGTATATTTAATACTTTTAGTTGCATTTTTCTATTGTTTAGAACAATCCTTGAGGCATGTTTCTACTTTTGAATGAAAACTATAGAACCATTGTGTCCCGGAACTGCACCACTTACAAGGATGTAATTTTTCTCAGGGAATAGTTTAATTATTTTTAATCCTTTGACTTTCACCCTATCAGTTCCCATACGCCCTGGCATACGCATTCCTTTAAAAACTCTTGCAGGGTAAGAAGAACCACCAATAGAACCCCCAGCTCTCTGGCGGTCGTGCTGGCCATGTGATTGACCCCCTACACCATGAAAGCCATGACGCTTTACCACGCCCTGAAAACCTTTTCCTTTGGTTGTGCCTACTACGTCCACCTTCTCTCCTTCAGCGAAAATGTCCACCGTAATAGCCTCTCCTAAATTTTTTTCTATGGAATAATTACGAAATTCTTTTACACATTTTTTAGCCGGAGTGTTGGCTTTTGCAAAATGGTTCTTTGCAGATTTTAAGGTGTGCTTTTCTTTTCTATCACCAAAAGCAAGTTGTAAGGCATTGTAGCCATCCGTATCCAGCGTTTTAACCTGAGTAACCACACATGGTCCGGCTTCTATAATAGTGCAGGCGGTTTGTTTACCTGTGGGATCGAAGATGCTGGTCATCCCAATTTTCTTACCAATGATTCCTTTCATTTTCTTACGGTTTTCCCGCAAGGTTGTTCAAGACATTCTTCGTTTTTGGGGGTACCCCTGAGCTTGACGAAGGGTCAATCCTGGTTCATCATCCGACCTTTTCCGTGGTTCGACAAACTCACCTAACAGTGAGAAGCGGTGGAAGTACCGGTGACAAACAAACCTCGAAGGGCTTGTTTTATATATGGCCCCTCCAACCTCCCCGGTGGGGTGGCTTAAGAAGCTTTTTATTCAGAGCTCTTTTCTTCCGAACCTTTTCGGAATTGAGAGATGATTAATATTATAAGAACTATCCGGCCTAAGTTCCCCCACCGAAGGACAAGGGGCCTACGCTTTTATTTCCACTTCAACACCACTTGGCAGATCCAGCTTGGAAAGAGCATCTACAGTTCTTGATGAAGAAGTATAGATGTCCAGCAAACGCTTATGTGTTGCCAGTTGAAATTGTTCACGGCTCTTTTTGTTTGCGTGCGGCGAACGCAAAACAGTAAATATTTTTTTGCGTGTTGGTAAAGGAATAGGTCCTGTTACTACGGCGCCGGTGCTGCGAACTGTCTTAACAATTTTTTCAGCAGATTTATCTACCAGGTTATGATCGTAAGACTGTAATTTGATTCTTATTCTTTGTGACATGAGCCGAGCCCGTTTTTTAAACGGAGTGCAAAGGTAAGGGTTACGTTTAAACCAGCAAAAACTTTAAAGCTCTTTTTGTAAAAGCAAGACCTAATTCAACCGATTCATTTTCAGACTTAAGGTTGCGAATCCACCTAACTCCACATGCTCCACAGTAAAGTTATGATTACCACTGAGTTTTAATTTAACCTTTTTATGTGGTGATTCATCAAACTTATAGAGCGAAGGATTCCATTCATCAATTATCAATTTGTCATCTACATAAATCCTAACTGCATCATCCCATGTAACACCTAATTCATAAGTACCTGTTGGAATATTAGCAGTACCATTTGCTACTGTAACAAACTGCTGGTATTGTTTATCTGCCTTAATTCCACCCCACCATGCATAATCCAGCTTTTTTACAGCTTCTGTTTTAAAATGATTTTGCTTTTGAATACGAAGAAGATTGTTTGTTTCCTTTACAGGGTTGGAAACCGAATCAAACGCATACCACTTTACTTGCCAATCAATGGGTTGAAAAAACTTTTTAAAATAAAAAGTATATGGTTTGCCTGCACTTACCCTCTGGCCAAACGGAGTGGTAATGGGTTCTCCAACGTATTGTAACTGGATGGAAATATCCGTTGTAATACTATCTGTTTTTGTTGTTGTAATGGTTGCAGGAAAATTGCCACTTGTTGCAGAGATGTCTGTAACCCCTTTGGAGGAAACAACTTTCCATTTCCCTTTTGGGCCTTTTAATTCAAACTGCATTATATCAGAAGTATCTGTTGGGTTAGTGTTCCAGATAATTGGATATCGAAAATCGTAAGGGCCCCAGTCGGTTATCAAAATGTTTTTCCTCCCGGCTAATTTCCCTCCTCCCTTAAATGGATCAACAGGGTTTTTGATCTCCGGTATATCGTATGTTGTATCAATAATGCTATTGTAAATGCGTTCGTTATAGGTAGTATCTAAATCAAGAACAGTTGAATCGGTTTTAAATATCTTATCGCATTCAGTAAAGATGTTATTAAAAATGTTTAATGTAATCGTTCTGTTTAAATTGAAAACTACTGGTATATTATTAAAGCTGTTGGAAACAATTGCATAATCCCTGCTTCTCGTATCCCTGTGTTTTGCATAGCCCCAGTCTGCAGGTTGTTCTTTTCTTGCCCATAATTTTATAGCCTCCTTGTCTGCATAAAAAAGATTGTGATGTATATTGTTTTCCTGCCCGTGTTCTATTGCAATTGCAATACGGTTATTGCGGAACTGGTTATCATTAAACTTTGTATTAAAGCTATATCCGCCCCAAATACCATGATCACACTCAAAGATGCGGTTACCTGTTATTATATTTCTGCTAAAAGTAACTTCAATGCCATTCGTTGGTGCATAGGAAAAATCGTTACGCAGTAAAATATTATCATTACATCCTCCCTGGCCTGTATTCATTGTAGTTTGTCCTGCCCAAAGAAAAAACCCATCGCCGCCATGTGTTACTGAATTTCTATAAAACAAATTATTATTGCTTTGTTCATATACTAATATACCTGCGCTGTCCTGCCCCCGGTTATAAACACCATGACTATAACCCCGCACATTAAAATTGATTTTATTGTACAGTACCTTATTTCTGTTACACCGGTACATACCTAAACCAATGCCGGAGTTGAATGAAAAATCATTATTGTAGATCATCCCATCACTACTCTCCACCATCATTAAAGCATTTTGCCCTCCTGTTACTTTACAGTTTCTAACCGTTGCATTATTACAGTTGCGCAGGTACATGGCAGCTCCGTAACGCAGCCATTCATCTTTTTCATTTTGATGGTAACTCATCCAATCGGAAATGTCTTCTTTTTCCCGTGTACTGTTTAGATGTGGCCTGTAATTATAACTGAAATCGCAATTTTCAATAGTAAGACCTTGTACATTTTTTGCAAGCACTGCTATTTTGTAACCTTTTGCAGACAAGTTTTTAATTGTAATGTTTTTTCCATTTTCAACTATAATTGCTACGCCGGTAAACTTATCCGGTTGTAGGGGTGAATGGATGCCTTGAAGTGCTGCATTATTAAAATCCACAATTACGTTATTGCCTGTTATTCTTATTACAGGCAAAGCTAAATTTTCACTTGCAGATAACTTATATGTGGTTTTCTTGATCTTAACTGACTTTTTTATAACCATTGATTTTGTCAAAGCCATTTCCCGTGGTTGTGCCCACAACAAAACAGGTAACAATACCAACACCGTTAATATTTTTTTTGTCACTGTTTTATGTTTACTTGCAAACGGTTTTAAGATCAATAAATTTACTGAATGCCTTCCGAAGCAGAAATTGTTATTGAAAAGAAAGAGTCACTTCAAAGCAAGCTGCTGAAGCTCTTCTTAAAAATCGCAGTCACTATTCTTTGCTTTTGGTACATCTCTACTAAAGTTGATTTTACCAGGGCATGGGCTGCTTTGTTACAAGCTAACTGGTGGTATCTTCTCCTGGCAGTACTGTCGTTTATGTTCTCAAAATTATTGGCTGCTTTTAGGTTAAATATCAATTTTCGCAATATTAATATTCATTTAACCGATTGGAAAAATATTAAGCTATACTGGCTGGGAATGTTTTATAATTTGTTTTTGCCGGGTTCTATTAGTGGCGATGCGTACAAGGTTATTCTTCTTACAAAAAAATATGAATCATCTTACAAGCTCACAACCGTTGGTGTTTTGTTGGATCGGTTTAGCGGGTTGCTTGCTCTTGGTGTAATTCTTTCTGCATATGGTGCAGTTGTTTTAGAAAACAAATGGTGGGATGCTGTTTTAATTGCAGGCTCTTTGCTAGCTATTGTGGTTCTTTATCTTGTTGTACGTTTTTTATTTAAAGATTTTTTACCAGGCTTTTTTCCAACTTTTTTTTTAGGCCTGGCTGTTCAGATCTTCCAGGTAGTATGCCTGTACTGTGTTTTGCTTAGCCTGCATATTCCTTTACACCAGGCAGAATGGATTTTTATTTTCCTGATTGCAGCTGTAGTATCTGTATTGCCTATTTCTCTTGGTGGCGGTTTAGGTACAAGGGAATTTGTTTTTGTAGAAGGTGCACGGTTTTTTCATTTAGACCCACACCTCGGTGTAATTATCAGCCTGCTTTTTTATTTGAGTAATTTATTATCTTCTGTTTGGGGCGCTTATTTTGTTTTTCACCACCCTTTGAAAGAGACAAGCAAAATTGCAGAACCATAACTTCGCTGAAATTTTAGCTGGTGCAGCAAAAGGCTTTTTCATACTCTTACATTCTAACTCTTCTTTTACTTTCTGTAATTCTGCTTTTTCCCTCTTTAGGAAAAATGCAATTGTGGATATATGATGAAGTGCGCAATGCAGAATGTGCCCGTGAAATGTGGGAACGCAGTGACTGGATTGTACCCACATTTAATGGTGAGCTTCGGGCTTTAAAGCCGCCATTACATTATTATTTTATGTTTGGTGGTTTTGAACTGTTTGGAATGAACGAATGGGGTGCCCGTTTTTTTTCTTCAGTTTTTGGTGTGTTAACTGTACTTATCACTTTTCTATTTACAGCCCGCCACTCTTCACTCTTACATGCATTTATTACAGGTTGTGTGTTACTCGCTTCTACTCACTTTTTGTTTGAGTTCCGCATGTCTGTGCCAGATCCCTATCTTATCTTTTTTAATGTGCTTTCCATTTTTGCAGGTTACAGTTATTTCCAGGAGAAAAAATTTAAATGGCTTTTTGTTTGTGCTTTTGCCATTGGATTGGGATCATTAGCCAAAGGTCCCGTAGCTATTGCATTACCAGCCGCATCGCTCTTTTTTTGGCTGCTATGGCAAAAACAGTTAAAAGATATTTTTCACTGGCATATTATAATTGCGGCAATCATTGTTTTGATAGTAGCAGCTCCCTGGTATGTTGCTGTTCATTATGCCACGAATGGTGAATTCACAAAAGGCTTTTTCTTTACTCATAACTTTGACCGTTTTGCAGAACCCATGGAAGGTCATGGTGGAATTTTTATAATTGTACCTGTGTTTGTTTTGTTGGGGTTATTACCGACAACTATTTTTATAAGTGAATCTCTGCGTAAGTTTAAAGAGAGATATAAAGATCCGTTTCTGCGGCTGGCATTATGTGTAACGTTGGTATATGTTGTCTTTTATAGCATCTCCGGCACCAAACTTCCAAATTACCCGATGCCCTGTTATCCTTTTGCGGCAATCATTTTAAGTTATTTTATTTCGCTTGTTATTTCCGGTAAGGCAAGGGGTCGATTGTATCCATTTTTAATATTACTGCTGATAAATATTGCATTGCCTGTTGGTTTATTTTTCGGAATTAAAAACGAAGTAGAATTAAGAGGCTATGAATATCATTCTGCTATATTATTAATATTAACTCTTGCCTCATTAGTATCTATACTTATATTAAAGATGCGGGGCTTTAAGTCTGCAGTTATTAGTCTGATGGTGTTCTATTTTATTTTCAACATCATTTTTCTGAATTATTTATATCCTACTTTATACAGAAATAATCCCCTAACAAAAACCATCGCAACCGTTAAGCAGTATGATAATGTGGTGGCATATAAAACTTTTCATCCTTCATTTACTTTTTATCTGCCAAAGAGAGTAAAAGTGTATGACAATCCGGATTCGCTCAACAGTTTTATGGAGAAAAGTAAAGCGTTGGTTATCTCCCGCCAGTCATTAACTGCGGAAATAGATTCTTTACAGTTGCAACAAGTTGCGGCACACCACGACTTATTTGAAAATCATACAACCGTGCTGCTTACTAATAAAAAATAGCCATCCGTAGAATCCCGCCGAAGGTTGGATGTATATTTTGATTTGGAATTTATTCTACTGAAACTTTCCCTTTTGATTTTGCAATTATTTCCTCAGCTATATTATTTGGCGCTGGTGCATAATGAGAAAATTCCATTGTTGAAGAGGCTCGTCCGCTGGATAAGCTTCGCAATTGAGTTACATAACCAAACATTTCGCTCAAAGGTACTTTAGCCTTAATTACTTGTGCTCCGGCACGGCTATCCATACCTTCCAACATACCTCTGCGTCTATTTAAATCACCGGTAACATCTCCCATGTACTGATCAGGAGTAATCACTTCCACTTTCATAATTGGCTCCAGCAAAATAGGTTTGGCTTTTCTTGCGGCCTCACGAAAACCACCTTTGGCACATAATTCAAAGGACATAGAATCGGAGTCAACGGCGTGAAAACTTCCATCAAACACACGAATTTTCATATTATCAACAGGATAGCTGGCTAAAACACCAGTAGTCATTGCCTGTTCAAAACCTTTTTGAATAGCAGGAACAAAGTCCCGGGGAATAGAACCACCGAAAAGAGCATTTACGAACTGGTAATGTTTATCAGGATTGGCTTCTTTCCAATCTTTATCAACTGGTCCTAATTCAAAGACTATATCAGCAAACTTACCACGACCACCTGTTTGCTTTTTCAAAGTTTCCCTATGCTCAATAGTATTCACAAAAGCTTCTTTATAAGCTACCATCGGCGCACCCTGGTTAATTTCTACTTTAAACTCACGTTTCATCCTGTCTACAATAATTTCCAGGTGCAATTCACCCATACCACTTAAAATTGTCTGGCCTGTTTCTTCATCTGTTTTTACTTTAAGCGTAGGATCTTCTTCCACAAGCTTTGCGATAGCCATTGACATTTTATCTACATCAGCCTGGGTTTTTGGTTCAACTGCCACAGAAATAACTGGTTCCGGGAAAGTCATTAATTCCAATACAATTGGCTTGCTTTCCACACAAAGTGTATCGCCAGTTTTGATATCTTTAAAACCAACCGCTGCACCAATATCACCAGCTTCAATAAAATCAACCGGGTTTTGCTTATTAGCATGCATTTGCATGATGCGGCTTATTCGTTCGTTCTTACCTGTTCTGGTATTTAATACATAAGAACCAGAATCTAACCTACCCGAATAGACTCTAAAGAATGCCAAACGACCAACAAACGGATCGGTCATTATCTTAAATGCCAGAGCAGCAAATGGTTCTTTTGCTTCCGGTTTTCTTTCTTCTATTTCTCCGGAATTGGGATTGGTGCCTTTTACAGCTTCAATGTCTGCAGGACCTGGTAAATAACGAACCACAGCGTCTAATGCAGTTTGAACACCTTTATTTTTAAAAGATGAACCGCACATCATTGGAATAATGGAAAGATCTATAGTGGCCTTGCGGATTGCCTCATGTAATTCATCCTCTGTAATTGTATTGGGATCGTCAAAGAATTTTTCCAGCAGATCATCATCGTATTCAGCAACTGCTTCAATAAGGTATTGCCTCCATTCTTCTACTTCCTCTTTCATTTCTTCCGGAATAGGAACTACCTGGTAGGTCATACCCTTATCTTCTTCATTCCATATAATACCTTGCATTTTGATAAGGTCAACAACACCTTTAAATTTTTCTTCGGCACCAATTGGCAGTTGCAGGGGAACTGGTTTCGCACCAAGCATTTCCTTCACCTGCTTTACTACATTTAAGAAGTCAGCACCTGCACGGTCCATCTTATTTATAAATCCTATGCGGGGCACTTTGTAGCGATTAGCCTGACGCCATACGGTTTCAGACTGGGGTTCCACACCGCTTACAGCACAAAACAACGCAACTAACCCATCCAGCACACGAAGGGAACGTTCTACTTCAACAGTGAAGTCCACGTGGCCCGGAGTATCTATAATATTAAACTTGTATTGTTTTGTTTCAGGTGTTGCTTTACCCTGGTCGGTAGGAAACTTCCAGAAACACGTTGTAGCCGCAGAAGTTATTGTAATACCTCTTTCTTTTTCTTGCTCCATCCAATCCATGGTAGCAGCCCCATCATGTACCTCTCCTATTTTGTGGCTTACACCCGTGTAATAAAGTATACGCTCTGTGGTAGTTGTTTTACCTGCATCGATATGAGCGGCAATACCAAAATTGCGTTGAAAATGTAAATCTGCCATAGTTAGTTATTATAGAATAATGAACTGATTTTGTGGCACAGTGTTCATTAGTTATGTTTATTCAATTGCCGGTTGTGCCATAAGCCGGAATTTTTTTCAATTATTCAGAGGTTATATAATGCTGATAATAGTTCTGAAAATTGCGTCCGCAAAGGTAATAAAATACACTGCATTAATGAATGTAATCCGAAGATTGTTTGTTAAAGATGAATGTGATTTCAATGAAATGAAATCTTACAACAAATAACATGATGAATGCTTGCATAATTTTTGCAATACATTATCATTCAGAACAATTAAAAAAATCAAACTCACTTAAAAACCCATTATCATGGCAGCATCAAAATCAACAAAAAAATCATCCTCAAAATCATCGGGTAGAAGCCGATCTTCAAGTTCAAAGTCTTCATCATCACGGGGAGGCTACAGCAAATCTCCACGGGGAGGTTCCAGCAAATCTTCACGGGGAGGTTCCAGCAAATCTTCACGGGGAGGTTCCAGTAGAGGTGGTTCATCCAGCGGCGGTGGTTCCTCTTCAAAACGTGGCTCAAGTAAATCTTCATCCAGCCGTAGCGGTGGAAGCTCAAGCAGAGGTGGTTCATCTTCTTCAAGAGGCGGTTCAAGCAAATCTTCATCATTGCGCAGTAGCTCTGGCAGTTCCTCATCACGAGGAGGCTCCAGCAGAGGTGGAGGAATGTCAAGAAGTTCTTCAAGCGGACGTGGAACCTCTAGTTCAGGAACCGCATCTCGCGGCGGAGCTGGTACAAGAAGTGCAGCCGGTGGACGCCGCAGTAATGAAGGTGGCAACCGTTCAACTACAGCTGGGCGCAGCGGCACAAGCAGACTTGGAAGAGGAAATGATGCCGAATCTACCCGCAGTACAAGTGGTGCCTCTCAATATGAAGGAACAAATGTTTCCACAGGCAGTCAAACTCCCGAAGGGGTAACGACATCTGAAGGTACAGGTGGGGAAGAAACAACCGATAGAGGCGCTGGCCGAGATGAGAAGGATGAAAGTGCTTAATTATTCAATTGCATAGACAATGAAAAAAACCACCGGTAGCCATGGTGGTTTTTTAATTAATTATGAGAAAGTCTTAAGTTGAAAAGGCTCTAATCCTGTACACTGGTTGTCCTCACCGGCTTATCGCTTTTCCATTCTGTTTTATCCAGCACACGCTGTTGCGGAAATATTTCATTCGCTGTATTGCCATCATACAACCTGCCGTTCTTCATCACATATTTTATTGTATTTGTGTTGCGAATATTCTCTAATGGATTTTTATCCAGAATGACTAAATCAGCAAGCTTATCTGTTTTCAAACTACCCAGATCACCATCTAAACCTAACCCCTCAGCACCATAGATTGTAGCAACTTTCAGTACGTCGTGGGGCTTCATTCCGCCAGACGCTATTGCCCACATTTCCCAATGATAACCTAAACCCTGCAATTGACCATGACTCCCAATACCCACCAATCCTTTTGCTTCTACCAGCGCTTTCATTGCTTTTGCATGCTTTGGAAATACATGTTCTTCATCCATAAACCACGCAGTTCTTCGTCTGCTTTTCCCCGCAAGCTCTTCGTATGGAGTAAAATATTGCAGTTTCGCATCATGGTAAGGCTTCTCCATTGAGTAATAATATTCCTCTGCCCAAGGGCCACCGTATGCCACCAGCAGGGTCGGTGTTACTATCATTTTAGATTCTGCTATCGCTTTAATTACATCGTTGTACAAAGGATAAATGGGAATGGAATGTTCATGTCCGGGATAGCCGTCAAGCAGATTGGTCATGTTCAGCTTATAATTTAAGCCGCCTTCGGTTGTGGGCATTAGTTGCTGATTTTTTGCAGCCATAATAATCCACTGCCTTTGCTGCCGGTTACCGGTCAGGTACATTTTAATGTACTTGGTACGATAGTATTTGCTGTATTGCCTTAAAATGTCTTCTGCCTGTGCGGAATCTTTTATGTTATACCCCCAGAAACCTACACCGGGACCGGTTGAGTAAACTCTTGGTCCCATCATTTTACCCGCATCTACCATATCACTGTATGTTAGCACATCTGTAGTGCCCGTTTGGGGATCTCTTGTTGTTGTCACACCATAAGCAAGATTAGCAGCATATATCCATGCCTGATTTTTATGAATGCCCCATGTGGACCACATATGAGAATGTACATCAACAAACCCAGGCACAATGGTTTTGCCGCTCATGTCCATCACCTTAATGTTTGCCGGTGCGGTTACTGTTCCTGATCTGCCGATTGCTTTTATGCGATTTCTTTCTACCAGAATATCACCGTTATCAATTACTTCATCTCCGTTCATGGTAATGATACGTGCACCTTTTAGCAGTATTGAACTTTGGGGGATGTCAACAGAGTAGTAAACTTTTATATCCGTTTCCTGCGGTTTAAACTTAGGCTCTTCCTTTTTAGCAGTATCTTTTTTGGTTAGTGTGTCCTTCGGGCCAACTGTGGTATCACCCTTCAACTGGTCTGCTTTTATTTTAGCATGTTTAACGCTGTCATAAAATGCCTCAGCCCGTTCCACGTCATAAACAAAGTGTGTATTGCCTAAACTCCAGTGCACTTTTTTGCCATTAGCTTCCCATGCAGGAAATTCTCCTCCGATTTCCGTAAGCTTTCTTGCAGGAAATGCTGCATTGGCAGCATCTGCCAGTGAAATGTTCACCTGTCTCCCTGCTTTTGGAATGGTGACAACGTATATCTCGTTAATGATCTTTGCAAGAGCCCTGTTACCTGTAGGCGACACGTTGATCTGCGCCGCTGTTGACGGCTGAACGACTTCCATTGGTTCGGCATCGGCTTCATGCAATATATTATGGGCCTCACCTGCTTCCATCACACTCATGCCGAATGTGGTAATGCCGGTAATGCGGGCATGTGTTTTTTCATCTGTTCCGTCCCATTTAATAGATATGAGTGAGCCATTGCCCCTGTTGAGGTATATCCTGTCTTCACCTTTTACAAAATGCGGATTGTAGCGGTTCGATGATTTATCAATTACTGTTATGGAGCCGCCGTTTGCAGGTATCCAGCACAGGTCATCTTCAGCACGACTGTACCCGGGACCAGTTGCTCCCTTATATTCACGGGCAACACTGCGTATGAAAACAATTCTGTCGCCGCTGTTGTTGTAAACAGGATTTTGATATAACCCTGCTGCTTTTGTAAGCTTCTGCAAACTTCCTTTGTTGTTGATATTTATTTTGAACAAATTTCCTTCATCACCCGACCATGTTGTAAAAACAAGGGTGTTGCCATCAGGTGACCACGCAGGCTGTGCTTCTGTAAATTCATTGTTGGTGACACGCCTGGGAATTCCATTTGGAAAATCCATTACATACAAGCGGTTTAATGCTGTGAAGGCTAATCTTTTCCCATCCGGTGATGGAACTGCATTGCGTATTTGTGTGGCTACTGCAAAAGGCGTGTCTTGTACGGGATACTTAAATGCGAGCATTGGCCCCAGTTCTAAATTAGCTGCTACAGTAAAAGGAATTTCAGTAGCCTTGCTTCCATCAATTGGTATGCGGTGTATTTTACCTCCGTAAGATGCAATCACTTCTTTGCTATCAGGCGTAAAACTCATGCCCGGTAATACACCCATCGTACCGATGGATTCCTGGTCATCACGCTGAACCGGATACGCAACCCATTTTTCATCCCCTGTTTCCAAATTGCGCAGCACCAAGCCGGTTTTATCTTCATAGCGGCTGCCATACACCAGCCACTTACCGTCGTTTGATGGTACAGGTGTAAATGAAGAGCCGTATCGTGAAGTGATCACATTTAATTTACCGGTTTCCCTGTCGTAAGTGCCAACCTGGTATTGTGGGAATATTGCATTGTAATTCCACGGGCCAAAGCGACGAGAGTAATAGATATATCTGCCGTCATGGCCTAATGCCGGATCAATAGTTTTTAAAGTAGCAGGCGAGTCAATTAACTGCATGCCTGCTCCCCCGTTTCTGTGTACCATGTAGAGCTGTACGTTCAGGCGGCCTTTAGAGTACACAATATATTCTCCATCGGGTGTCCATGCAGCACTGGGGAAGTTTTGATCTTTTTCTTTAGTTACTTGTACTGTGTCTTTTTTATCAAAATCAATGTACCACAAGTTCTCAGAGCCGCTGCGGTCGGAGGTGAATAACAATTTTCTCCCATCAGGGCTGTACCGCGGATGCGTATCAAATGCGATACCCCTCGTAAGCTGTATGGTTTTACCTCCTGTTGCAGGAATAGTATAGATGTCACCCATCAGATCAAATGCAATAGTTTTTCCGTCAGGGCTCATGTCAACAGATATCCATGTGCCTTCGGTGGTATTTAACCGGATTCGTCGCTGAGGTTTTAATGGCAATCCTTTTACCGTTTCATACTTAACCGTGTCCTTCAGTGTGTCCTTTCCAAGTGTATCTGCTACAATGTATGCATGTGCAAATAGCTGCTGCTTACCAAATGAAAACGATTGCAGCAACACAATAGCAATAAACAAGATTGCAAAAAGCGAAAGTGGCTTGAAATTTCTCATTATAAGTAATTTGGATGGAAATAAGAAGTAAAGTAAAAAAACAGTTTATTTCAGGCAAATAAATTATTCGCGAACCCCTGCGTTTAATGGATTAATGGTTTACTTATGCAGAGAGAATTTTCAGGAGTTATACTCTAAAGTGTGCAAATGCTTTGTTGGCCTCTGCCATACGGTGGGTGTCTTCTTTCTTTTTAAAAGCTGCACCTTCGCCTTTACTTGCTGCAATAATTTCACTGGATAATTTATCCGCCATGCTGCGGCCATTTCTATCTCGGCTGTACCGGATGAGCCATTTGATGGTTAAAGAAATCTTTCTGTCTGCACGCACTTCAGAAGGAATTTGAAATGTAGCACCCCCTATTCTACGGCTTCTTACTTCAACGGAAGGGGTAACATTAGCTAATGCCCTCTTCCAAATTTCATAACCGTCTTCGCCAGTTTGTTTAGCCACTTTATCTATTGCATCGTAAAAGATATCATAGGCTACACTTTTTTTCCCTTGCCACATTATGTTGTTTACAAAACGGGTCACTAACTTGTCGTTATAACGTGGGTCAGGCGCTAATGGAAGTTTTTTAGCTTGTGATTTACGCATCGTATCTCTGATTGAATGATTTTAATGATTTTGCTGATTACAATTGTTGTAATCCGTGATTTATTTTTTTGCCTTTTCTTTTTTTGTTCCGTATTTAGACCGGCTTTGTTTGCGATCTTTTACCCCGGCAGTGTCCAGAGAACCACGAACAATATGATAACGAACCCCGGGTAAATCTTTAACACGACCACCACGAATTAATACTATTGAGTGCTCTTGTAAATTATGACCTTCCCCTGGGATATAAGCAATCACTTCAATTTTATTTGTCAAACGAACCTTTGCAACTTTACGAAGAGCAGAATTGGGTTTTTTAGGAGTAGTTGTATAAACACGTGTACAAACTCCGCGACGTTGAGGACAACTATCTAAAGCTCTTGATTTGCTCTTTGCACGAATAATTTCTCTTCCTTTACGAACTAATTGCTGAATAGTAGGCATTAATAAACCTTTAAATTTAGTCCCGATTTTTCGGGAGGCAAAGGTAGGGGTAAATTTTAGATTTAAGATTGCCGATTTAAGATTTCGCTGTTATTTTTAAAGGAACATTGGCAATATCCGTGAAGACAGGCACTCGATTCTATGGTAAACATCAAAGAAACTGATGTTGCTCTTCTACATAGAAAACAGAAATAGAACTTCTCCTGGAGTAATTTTTTATATGTTCACTGTTTATTAGCAAGATAAGCCGGCAAAGCATTGAAGTGAGCAAACAGAATAACAATTTTATCTTGTTTAAAATGGGCTACAAGAAACACAGGAACAATAATTTCTTTTCCATTCCTGGTTTTTCCTAACCAGGTTATCCAACTGTGTACCCACTTGGCACCTTCATCATCTGTAATCATTGCATAGCCAGGATTTTCATAATCGGGATTCCTGGCAATTTTATATTCCGAATAATTTAATAAATTTTTTTTAATTGAATCCATAAGTTGATCGACGGTTATTTTTGTATCTCTCAAGCGTGGAGCATTTATCCATATCCTCGCATTTTCTGCGAATACAGACTTAAGCGATTTCCAATCAGCTTTAAAGTAAGCATCACCGGCTTTTCTGACAATATCAATTTCCGGAGACGATAGAACAAACTGTTTTCGTTCCGGAGACGATAGAACAAACTGTTTTTTGTGACAAGCAGAAAGGATTAAGATCACTGAAATGAGACAAAATAATTTATTCATACTGCTTGGATTGATGGTGACTAGTCTGAGTAAAAGATAAGGATGATATTTTCGCTGCAGTGTGACTTTTGAAAGTTACAATTAAACATGCCCCTGAAAAACTCTAGATTACTTCGCTTAAAACTGCAATAAGAGACGTACCTACCCCACCCTCACCATCCATCCATACTTATCTTCTCTCCTACCTTCACGAATGTCTGCTAGCCATTTTTTAATTATGGGTGCAGTTCTCCATTGATCTGTATTAAAGTTCATTACAAAATCCTTGTATCGAAGTTCTTTTATCATTGAAATAGTAGCCGCAGTTCCGGTTCCAAAGACCTCGTAGAGAATACCTGATTTATAAGCATCAATAATTTCATCAATACTCAATGGGCGTTCTTCAATTACAAATCCGGCCTCTTTTAATAAAGTCAAAGCACTGTTACGGGTAACGCCTGCCAATATGGTTCCGGCACCTAAATCCGGAGTAATAGCTTTATCACCGATGATGAAGATCACGTTCATTGTTCCAATTTCCTGCACATACTTGTGCTCAAAAGCATCTGTCCACAGCACCTGGTCATACCCGATTTTTTTTGCCTGTGCAGTCGCATACATGGCAGATCCATAATTACCGGCAGCTTTTGCATAGCCCACTCCCCCAGGTACTGCACGAACATACTTTTCTTCTACATAAATACGCATCGGTGCATTATAATACGGCCCCGTAGGACTTAATATGATCAAAAACTTATAATTATCTGAAGGCCGTACACCAATTAACTCATCAGATGAAAACATGAATGGACGGATGTATAATGAGTGATCTTCTTTTTCGGGAACCCAGTTCCTATCCAACGATACCAATTGCTTCATTCCATCCAAAAAAATTTCTTCGGAAATATGCGGCATTTGCATTCTTTCTGCAGAAACATTAAAACGTTGAAAATTATCATACGGACGAAACATATAAACGTTACCATCAACAGCTTTATAAGCCTTCATTCCTTCAAAAATGGCTTGCCCGTAATGCAATGCAGAAAGCGATGGACTCAGCAACAATGGCTGGTAAGGCTTTATCTCCACGTTTTTCCATTCACCTTTTTCATAATCTGCCTCCAGCATATGATCTGTAAAATATTTACCAAAAGGAAGATTATCAAGATTGAGGTCTTGTAATTTGCTCCGCTCTATTTTCGTTAAAGTAATATCCAAAGTAGCAAGCATAATAATTAATTTAGCAATACAAATAAACGAAAAAGGTTTCAATACTAATGATGCAGAAAACACCTATGAGTTTGAACAATGTGCAGCTTACACCTCATTTGCTCGGTGAATTATATTCCGACGTTTTGATAGAAGCTTGTGAAAATCATTCTTCCAATAACGAAATAAAATTCTTAGGAAGAAATGACAAGAATATTTTGATAGTAGTTAAAAATGAGCATTTACCTTTTGTGAAAGAGGAAGAATTTTCTTTTTTAACGAACATATTAAGTGCATGTAAATTAGGCATTACTGATGTTGCACTTGTTAATCTTATTTCCTTTTCTCCGAATAAGTATCAGCAGATACTACAGCAATTAAAAAGCAAAAAAATTTTAATGTTTGGTGTGGAACCGGTTAGTTTTGGCTTACCAATGAATTTTCCTGTTTTTCAAATACAAAACTTTGATAAAAGGATATACTTGCATGCGCCTACATTATCTGAAATTGAAAACGAGAAAACACTTAAAACAAAATTGTGGACTTCATTAAAAGCTTTGTTTTCTTTATAACACTTCAATGCAGTTGATTTTTGCTACCAATAATCAAAACAAGGCAAATGAAATACGGTCTGTGCTTCCTCAGTCATTTTCTATCCTGACCCTTAAAGAAGCCGGTATTGATATTGACATTCCGGAGCCACATAACACCCTGGAACAAAATGCTGCGGAAAAGGCGCTTACAATTTATCGTCTTACTAATATAAATTGTTTTAGTGAGGATACCGGATTGGAAGTTGATGCCTTAAACGGAGAGCCGGGTGTGCATAGTGCCCGGTATGCGGGAGCAGAAAAGGAATTCGAAAAAAACATAGAGAAATTATTGATGAAGTTGGGTGCAGAAGAAAACCGTTCAGCACGTTTTCGAACTGTTATTTGCCTTGTAACGGAGGGTAAAACAGTTTACTTTGACGGTACTTGCAATGGCTCTATAACACATCAGCCAAAAGGCAAAGGCGGCTTTGGCTATGATGCCATTTTTATTCCCCATAAAGCACAAAAAACATTTGCTGAAATGAGCATGGAAGAGAAAAATAAGTACAGCCACAGGAGAAAAGCTGCAGATAAACTGGTAAAATTTTTGAAGAACTTAGTTTAAAGCTATAATATTGAACGTATTGAGCAACCATATGTACAGTGATACCGACTTAATTGATGGATGCATAAGGGGTGAAAGTAAAATGCAATACGAACTTTACAATCGGTTTGCACCTAAAATGTACGGAGTATGTTTAAGGTATGCAGGTGATGCGGAAGAGGCTGAGGACATTTTACAGGAAGGTTTTATAAAGGTGTTTAAAAAGTTAGAGAGCTTTAGAGGTGAAGGTTCTTTTGAAGGATGGATCAGGCGGATTTTTGTTAATACAGCTATTGAGCATTTTAGGAGAAAAACTTATCTGCAGCCAATAACCGAAAAGGAAGAAAATACAATTGAAGCAAAATACCTTTCCGTTTTAGACAGCCTTGCAGAGAAAGACATAATAAACCTGATTCAAAAGCTTTCTCCCGGATACAGAACTGTTTTTAACATGTACGTTATAGAAGGATATACACATAAACAAATTGCTGATTTATTGGGCATAAATGAAGGTACCAGCAAATCCCAGCTATCAAGGGCAAAAATGATTTTGCAGGATTTGGTAAAGCAGTACCTCGACAGGCAAAAAAGTAATATAAAAAGATGAGTTCTCTATTTCAAAAACTTTCGAATTATACACCCGAGCCTCCTGCAGGCGTTTGGGAAAAAATAAGTGCTGCACTTAACGAAAATTCACAATATTCCTTTGCTGAAAAATTATATCATTTTGAGGCTTCCCCTGATGCAGGTATATGGAAAAATATCTCCCTGGAATTGGAAATAAGCTGTTTAAATATATAAGCGCAGCAGCTATTCTAATATTACTTGCAACAGGTGTTACTTATTTATTCATCAGCAGATCAAATTCTGATGTAGCTCAAAATTCTAGTCATTCAAAAACAGATTCTCCTGTTGTCAAGCCATCACTTGTTATACCAGATACACAGGCAATTACTTCTCCAAATAATTCACAGGAGAATAATGACATTTCAAAAAGTGACAATGGGGTAAATAGTAAATTATATGCCAGGTATACTACCTATACTAACGAAAACGGCAATACAGTACGGTTATCCAAAAAATTATATCCTGTTTTTGACTGTGCAGATAAATCTACAGCCCTGAGTAATAAAAGATGTAAAGAAAACATTCAGTCTCTACAACGCAAGATGGCTAGTTCCGCTATCTCCCCATCCAACGATTTTGCATCGATAATTGATATGATTAAAAGCCTGGAAAAGGAACAGTAGTTCGCCATGGCGAGAACCAAATTGCAGATCCCGGAACAATTTTCTTTTTCCACAAACATTCCGGTTCGTATTACAGATGTTAATTATGGCGGCCATGTAGGGCATGATACCATTTTATCCATGATACATGAAGCAAGGGTTCAGTTTCTTCACCAGTTTGGTTACAGCGAGTTACATTTTAGCACCGCCGGTTTAATCATGAGGGATGTTTCAATAGAGTTTAAAAATGAATTGTTTTATGGAGATGTTGTTACTACGTACGTAACAGCCTCGGATTTCAGCCGTGTTGGGTTTGCTATTTATTATAAGCTTACTAACAACACATCTGATGGTGAAACAACTATCGCAATTGCAAAAACCGGAATGATATGCTATGATTATAAAAGGAAAAAGGTTGTTTCTGTGCCGGAAGAAGCAAAAAATAGGTTGACAAGTTTACAAGTTTAATAGGTAAACACCCAATTACCTAATCAACTGACTAACTACCCATTCCAAATGTTCCAACTAGCTTCTGCCTGCTGCACCAGCATTTCATAACCATTGCAAATTGACGCACCCTGCTTCTCCCCTTTTTGTAAAAACAAAGTTTTGGGTGGATTATAAGTCAGGTCAAATAGCAAATGTCTGTCATTAAGAAATTGATAAGGCATGGGTGGTGCTTCATTTATGTTTGGATACATGCCTGATGGAGTTGCATTAATGATAACAGTGTATTGTTTTATTATTGATTTGTCCAGGTCTGCATATGTAATTGAAAAATTTGAAGAACTCCGGGAAACAATCAAACAGGTAATATTTAATTTTTTTAAAACATATTGTACTGCCTTTGCTGCTCCGCCTGAGCCAAGTATTAATGCTTTTGTATGATGAGGCATAAGGTTTTGCCTGAAAGATTTTTCAAAGCCAACTACATCAGTGTTAAACCCTGATAGTTTTTTATGATCTATTTTGATGCAATTGCATGCGCTTATTTGCTCAACTACTTCGTTCCTGAAATCTATAAAAGATAATACCTCTTCTTTATACGGCCGGGTAACATTTACTCCGCAGAGGTTTGGATATTGTTTAATTAGTAATGGAAACTCATGAATGTTTTGCAGCTCGAAGTTTTCATAGCTGCAATCCAGGATGTTTTCATCTGTAAATTTTTTTGTAAAATAGGTCCTGGAAAAAGAGTGTGACAGTGGGTTGCCAATCAATCCATATAATTTCATTGCGCACTTTCTTTATTCAGGTACAAATGAAATGTGTCGCCCCGTAAACCAATACGCATTGTTTCCAGAGGCAGCACTTCTGTTGGTGCTATATTTCCGAGATTTACATTTGCGCCCAGTAATTCAATGAAATATAATTGTTGTGCTTTTTGCGGAGCTTCCCAGATGATCTTTTCACTGTCTATCTGTGTTAATATCTCCTGCACCAGCCCTTCCCTCACTTCACCTGATCCACGGTAAATTCCAACGTTTCCTGCTTCCCTTGCCTCGGCAATTACATAAGATGATCCGGCATTTAATTCGGCCCTCATCAATTCAATCCATTTATACGGTGGAATAATGTGTGCCGCGTCTTTGCTGCCCACTTCGCTTAAAACTGTTCCAAACTGTGTAAGCTTTTCTATATATCCACATTTTTCTGCATGAGGAATGTTAATGGAGCCGTCGCTTACTTCAACATAAGTAATGCCATAATTCTTACAAATAGCAATAAAATCATCAAATTGATTTCTGATTAAAAAGGCTTCAAATAAGGTTCCGCCAAAATAAACCGGTATTTCGAAAGACCGGTAAACCTCCAGTTTTTCCTCAAGGCTCGGAGTAACGAAAGAAGTTCCAAAACCTAATTTAATTATATCAACATGCGGATGAGAAACACTCATAAAATTTTTTGCTTCATTCACACTCAGCCCTTTATCCATAACCATTGTAATACCGGCTGCCCTGGGTTTTAAATTGCGATCAGGGATTTGTGATAGATTAAAATTCATGTTCTTGAATGATTTTATAAACTGTTACAGATAAGCAGTTTTCAATGCCGGCAAAATTAGGGGTATAATTATTTTTATATCAGGATCTTTTACGCTTGTGTCGTGCAACAATATCTATAACCTGAGGATTTTGCAGAATGGCAGGATGTAACTCAACAAATTTTTTTAATAGCTTGGGAGATGCCTTTATTGCTCTTTCCAGGTGCAACAGAGCATCTTTCTTTTTCCCCATTGCTAAAAGAATAATGCTGAAATAATATAAAAAAACCGGTTTGCTATCAGTATGCCTTAATGCAGCAATTACTTGCTGCCGGGCTTCGGTAAAATATTCTGCCTTATATAAACAACGTATCAGAGCTTCCCATCCTGACACACTTTTTGGCCGAATGCGCACAACAGTGGAAAAGAAGGTAACAGCCTCTTTAAATTGCCCTGTTTGTAATTTACATTCACCCATCAGTAAGTTGTATTCAGGTTGATTGCGGTGAATTTTCATTGCAGATTCCAATTGCTTTATAGCACTTGTCCATTGTCCTTCATTGTAATAACTGCAGGCAATTTTATATAACAGTTTGCTGTCATCAGGATTTAGATGTGATGCTTTGCGATAATGAAACCTTGCCTGCGCATAATTGTGCTGCCGGTCATAGCAGTGGCCTATTGCTTCATAAATAACCTCTTCGGGTTTGGATAATTCCAAAACCTTCTCCAGGGCTTCAATTGCTTCTTTATATTTACGAAGCCTGATATATGCATCACCCATATTACGGTATGCATAATCAAATTTTTCATCTATAACTATTGCGTATTGATAAGCATCTATTGCTTTTTCGTACAATTTCAAACCCTGGTAAGCAGCCGCCAAATTAAACCATGCCAATTCATTATATGGATGGTCATCAATAATATTCAGGTGAAGTCGTATGCTTTCTTCGTTACGACCAGTGAAATCCGTCCAAAAACAAATTTTGTAAAGTGCTTCTTCATTGTCGGGATCTGTTTGTAATATTAAAAGCAGGCAATCAAATACTTTTTCAAATTCTTCATAATCATCATATACGTCTGCCAGTTCAAAAAGTAATTCTATTTTCGCTTCTCCTTCAAACCTGTTTATAGCATTTTCCAGCAATCGTACTGCTTTTTCATGCATGTCAAGCGCCAGGTAAGTATCTGTTTTTAATATATACAGATTTATATCATTCGCATCCAGCAATTCTGCTTTTTGCAATAAATCCAAAGCATCATAATACCTGCGGGAAGCAAGTAATAAATCAGCTTTACGCAATAAAAGCAAAGAAGAAAAGGGGAAATAGTTAATGCTTAGTTCCGCAGCTTCCAATGCTTTGGGTACATCTTCCTGGTCATCAAAATAGTCTATTATTTTTTCAAACGATTCTTCTTCAAAAAAGATGGAGTTTTTACCATTACGCAGATTATCGTACTGTTTAAGGAGTTCCTTTAGGCTTTCTTTATCCTGGCGATACGGGTCAGTAATCATTTGCTATTACCAAATTACAATATTAACGGGAAGAGACAAGTTTTTAAACAAAAAATAAGTGCCAGGCTGAACGGCTGCAAAAAGCAGATGAACGGTTTGGAATATGTTAAAATTATTGTTAGTTTTGTACATAGTATACCTAACTTCCGACATGTTCAATCGCCTCTTAAAAAAGAAAATTGCCACAACGGCTTTAATTGCTATTTCTGTAGCAGCTTTTGCTACTTTGGGTGATGGAGGAAAAACCTCTAAAAATAGAAGTCTGCTTTCTTTGAGGAGCTATTCTTACAATTACCATACCTTTTCTTTAAAATCAGGATATAATTACAGAGGAACCAGCATTATTGATCCAAATAAAAACAAATATGTAATGCTGAACACGGTAGTTACTTATCAAAAAGGTAATGCTACTTATATTTTACCGATGAAGAAAAGAGTTTTGCTGGATAAGATCAAGTTTGCTCCAACAGTACCTGCACGTTATTAATTCTTGCCCTTGCTTTCTTCGTATGTCATAATTCTATATCCGGACTTTGGCAGATCAAATTTAGATGCCGGTACAGGATTGAAATCAACCTTTGAAATAGTGTAGGTAACCTTTAAGCTTCCTACTGCAGATTCATACTCCATTGCAAGGCCGGGCAATGATTTATTTACATATTGAAATTCCAGGTTTTCGGGCAACAGATCAGTTGTGTACCAAACCGTAAATGTTGTTCCATCACTTAACTTGCCAACAGCTTTTTTACACTTATAACCTATTATTGTTTTTGCTTCATCCGAATAACTAAAAGAAACATTTTCATGTTTTTTATTAGCTTCCTTCCAGTTGGCAGGTGTTAGTTGGATAATATATTTCTGCTCGCCATATTCTTTTAAAATGGAGATAGAATTTTTTGTGCCGTCAATGATGGTAGATTGAGTACCTAATGAACTCACCATTTCTGTACGGCTTTTATTGCCTTTTACGTAAACTGTACTTGTAGCGCCATCAAAAAAATCAGCAGCCTGGGGTTTGTCGGATCCGGTATTAATTACAATATCGTAAGAAATAGTTCCTTCGGAAAACTTTTTTTGGGCCATACCATGCACAGACAGCATCAACAGCAACGTAATTAAAAAACGAATCTTCTTGCTCATAATGTATTTATCTACAGGTAGACGTAAGTGATGCCTTTTATAGTTGCTTAATTAAGTTAAACTCGCCAGGTAATTGTTAATTTTCATTTACCGGTTTTTTTGCTGCGCATTCTTCAATTGCTTTTGTTGTTCCTGCATTTGCTCTATTCGCTCCTGCCACTTTGATTTTGTTTTTGGCTTTTTTCTGTTTACTTCCATTTTGGCCAGAATCTTATCGTGGTTAATAATATAATTCAGAATAACAAATTGCAGGGCTAATGTAATAATATTGGAAACAGTATAGTACCACGTAAGGCCGGAAGGCAGTTTATTAAAAACAAATAATAGGATAAACGGAAATATGTATGGCATGTACTTTAATACCGGATTGCTTTGATCCGGCGTCATGCTCATGCTGTAAATGGAGATCAAAAAGCTGGTTACAACCGCTAAAATGGTAAACAGACTTATGTGTGCGCCATAGAAAGGTATCTCAAAAGGAAGGCTTAAAATTGAATCATACTGTGATAGATCTTCTGCCCACAAAAAAGGCTGACCGCGTAGGGCAACATTAGAATTAAAAAAGCTGTACAATGCAAAGAAAATCGGGATTTGTAATAATGCCGGAATACAACCTCCTAAGGGATTAACGCCGGCTTCCCTGAACAGCTTCATTTGTTCCATACTTATTTGCTGCTGATCGTTACCATATTTTGCCCTTAACTTATCAATTTCCGGACGAAGCACTTTCATTTTTGCACCGCTCAAATAACTTTTGTAAGTAAGCGGGGAAATCAGCAGGCGGATAAACAAGGTAAGCATCAGAATAACTATTCCGTAATTGCCGGTAAATTTTTGAAAGAAAGCAAAA
Source organism: Chitinophagaceae bacterium (assembly GCA_046262255.1). GTDB lineage: Bacteria > Bacteroidota > Bacteroidia > Chitinophagales > Chitinophagaceae > Flavisolibacter. The sequence continues at coordinate 3,196 of JBHENB010000016.1, read as the reverse complement.
ACAGGCAATATAATCCACCGGTTAATGTATTTTACAAAAGCAAAGATGCCACTCCCCAAATCCACCATGTCTTCCATCTGATTGCCATATTGCTTCAGCAATTTATAATCTGTAGGACCGTAATACATAGCTAAAGGCACTACTGCATTTTGCGCTGATGGCAACTGCACCTTTAAATTAGCTGTAGCCTGCACTATTGTATTATCGGCTTCAGTAGTTGGAACTGTCCACTGAATGCTACCTGATGAAAAGTTGTTTTTTGCTATTAAAGCAGAATTAAAGAATTGTTGCTTTACTGCTACCCATTGTACCGATTTAGAAAACTCTTCTGCATCACTGCCTGAAGGAGTATTGTAGTCGTAATCGTTATTTACCCTATATGCTATTCGTGATTGTTGCTTTTCATAATCCAGGTCTTTTTGCAACTGCACAGCCTTGTTCTGCCATGTAAGGTTTAATGTATTCCCCGTTAATAAGTGATTTACTCCATTTAGCTGCAGGTTAAAATCAATAAGATAATTATTGGGCCTTATAATAAATTGATGAACAATGGTAGTATTCTGCGATGATTGCAACTGATAAGTAACTGTTGTAGATCCATCCGGATTTTTATTTGCCTCGCCACCTGTAAAGAAAAACTTTGTTATGTCCGCTGTTTGATTGGGGCCAGTATTAATAGTGTAAAAAAGTTTATCAAAATCGGTAGCTGCAAGTTTTACATTGCTGCTGTCCGGTGCTTTAAAGTCTTTGAGTTCTACCCATTTAGGCTGCCCCCCTTTATTGGTAAAAACAATTTTCAGTATCTCATTTTCTACTGTATCTAATTGTTCTGCCCCGTTCAAAGCGTTTGAAAAACCACCTGCAGTAGTAGCTATAACTACCGAATCTGCTCTTACAGAATCTTTTTTTATTGCAATAGTATCTGGTTTGGGCTTATTTAAAGTTGCAAGTGAATCTTGCTGTGCTTTATATTTTTGATAAGCCTGCTGCTCTTTGCTGGTGTAAAAAAAATAGCCGATAAATAATATAGCAAGTACTATAAAACCAATAATGGTATTACGGTCAAAGTTCATTCATGAATTTTAAAGGCGGCAAAGATAGTTGAAGTTTGTAGTTTGTGCCTGCCCGACTCTGTCATTCAGGCGGGGTTTCTGGTTTGTAGTTAAGATTTAAGACTTGGGGTTGAAGGTTTAAGGTTGAAGGTTGAAGGTTGAAGGTTTAAGGTTGAAGGTTTAAGGTTGAAGGTTGAAGGTTTAAGGTTTAAGGTGGGATAACAAACCCTATCATCCGTCAATGTCATCTGTCATCTGTCAACTGTCATTTATCAACTGTCATCTGTTTTCTCATCAAATCATTTCACTTTGCAGCAGTGAATTCTTTACCGAAGTACGCTGGTCGTTAAAATGTTTTGCTGCCGACACAAAGTGTACAAATAACGGATGAGGATTTTCCACAGTGCTTTTTAGTTCCGGATGAAACTGGCATCCAATAAAAAAAGGATGGTTTGTTATTTCCATTATTTCAACCAAATTGGTTTCAGGATTGCAACCACTGGCTGCCATTCCATTTTGTTCATATTGAACCAGGTAATCATTATTAAACTCATATCGGTGCCTATGTCTTTCGGATACTATTATGTCACCATAAATACGTTGCGCCAGAGTTCCTTCTTTTATTTTGCAGGGATACGCTCCCAAACGCATGGTGCCTCCTTTTATGGTGATGGCTTTCTGTTCTTCCATCATGTTAATTACCGCATCTGTTGTTGTAGCATCCATTTCAGTGGAATGCGCATGGCTTATCCCTAACACGTTTCTGCCAAATTCAATTACAGCCATTTGCATTCCCAGGCAAATTCCAAAAAATGGCAGGCCGCTTTCTCTTGCATATTTCACTGCAGTTATTTTACCTTCTATCCCCCTGTTTCCAAAGCCGGGAGCTACCAGCAAACCATCAAGGTTGCCCATTTTCTCTGCAACATTTTCTTCTGTAATAAATTCTGAATGTATAGGAACTACCTGTACTCTGCATTCGTTTACTGCGCCTGCGTGTACAAATGCTTCTAAAATAGATTTATAAGCATCCTGCAGCTCTACATACTTTCCAATTAGCCCAATTGTGATCTTTGTTTTCGGGTACTTCAACTTATTTAAAAATTCCTTCCACCGGTTAAGTTCCGGCTCGTTAAAGTTGGTAATGTTTAGTTTTTTAAGAACTATCAAATCCAGCTTTTCATTCATCATCAGCAACGGCACTTCGTAAATTGTATTTGCGTCCGGGGCCTCAATTACTCCTTCCGGTTTTACATTACAGAACAACGCTATTTTTCTTTTTATATCCATATTAAGTGGCTCTTCGGTGCGGCATACAATCACATCCGGAAAAACCCCGCTTTCGCTCAGCATTTTTACGGAGTGCTGCGTAGGTTTTGTCTTTAATTCTTTGGCAGCCTTTAAGTAAGGAATAAGCGTTAAGTGCACAACTAATAAATCTTCTTCCGGCAGCTCCCACTGCAACTGGCGGATAGCTTCTATATAAGGGAGTGATTCAATGTCACCTACCGTACCACCTATTTCACTAATAATTATATCATATTTATTGGTATGCCCTAAAAGCTGGAAGCGTCGTTTTATCTCATCTGTTATGTGCGGCACAACCTGAACGGTTTTACCAAGGTATGCTCCTTCCCTTTCCTTATTAATTACGGTTTGATAAATACGGCCGGTTGTAACATTATTAGCCTGTGAAGTAAATATGTTCAAAAACCTTTCGTAGTGGCCTAAGTCCAAATCCGTTTCTGCGCCGTCTTCGGTTACATAACATTCGCCATGTTCGTACGGGTTCAGTGTTCCGGGATCAACATTTATATATGGATCAAATTTTTGTATGGTAACCCGCAAGCCCCTTGCCTGCAGCAATTTAGCAAGAGATGCAGCAATAATTCCTTTACCCAGTGAAGAAGTAACACCGCCGGTAACAAAAATATATTTAGCCATTTTGAATGCTTAACTGGTTAACAACTTGATTAGTTATTTTTATGGTACAAGCTATATCTCTCTGCTCACCGCCTGTTGTGTCACTCACTGCATCTTTCTGTAGTTCTATTCAACATGTGAGCTTGTACGTTTTTGACCAGCGGAATCGGTCAAAAGAAATTCCTGAAGGTCATGCAAACCTACACCAATTTTAAGGGGTG
>JBHENB010000015.1:0-45966 GCA_046262255.1 Chitinophagaceae bacterium | reverse complement strand
GTATGATAATGTCCAAAGTACTGATGGTTATCCCTGATAGTTCGTATCACATCTCCTTCATTTATTTGCATGTGATAAATATCATACAGCAATTTAAAGTTTTCCGAGCCAAGTCTTTTGCATAATTCTATTCCCCATGCACTTTTATCACACATATAATCTTTGTGATCTACTTTGCTGTTGAATAACTCCATTTGTATTGTCACCCCATTCTTCTCTGCAAGTGACATAATTTTTTTAAGACCTTCCACACAATTTTTTAACCCGGTTGCATCATCCATACCTTTGCGATTACCACTAAAACAGATCAAATTTTTATAGCCTGCTTTTGATACCTGTTCAATGTGGTTTGAATAATTTTTAATAAGTGTTTCATGGTATTGTTTGTGATTCCATCCTTCTGTTAAGCTAATTTCAGCCCCATTGCACATGGATGAATAGATGTTATACTTCTTCAATGTATTCCAGTCTTTCGGGCCTACAAGATCAAGAGCGCTGAAGCCAATTTTTTTTACAGCCATACATAATTCATCCAGCGAAAGATGGTTGTACGTCCACCGGCATACTGAATGATTGATATTGCCTTTTAACCTGAAAGTTTCAGTTTTTCCCTCTTTACCAGAAAATGCCGCAGGAGCAGTCATCAAAGCTGCACCTCCAAGTAGTACGTTTTTTAGAACATATCTTCTCGATGTATTTGGCATAATTAAATTTACGTAATTTGAGTTTGTGCAAGGCCTTTTTCTGCTTCTGCTTCTGTAATTGTTCGTTTGGCAGGTTGTTTAAACAGAAGAGCAAACAGAGCCAGAATTACAAATGAAATGATAGCAGGCACCATCCAGATGCTTTTCCAGTCATGGCCATCCGCCGTTGCATATTTATTGGCTATGAAGCCGGCAAACCAAAACCCGATGAGCATGCCCACACCATATGTTGCAAGGGTTATCATTCCCTGTGCTGAGGAACGGATCCGTTCACCGGCTCTTTCATCGGTATAAATCTGCCCTGTAACAAAAAAGAAATCATAGCAGATGCCATGAAGAATAATTCCGGTGTACAACATCCACATGCCTGTACCCGCATCGCCAAAACCAAAGAATAAATAACGGATAGCCCAGGCAGCCATTCCTACCAGTAACATGTATTTCACTCCTAACCTGCTGAAAAACCACGGCATAAGGAACAGAAATACTACTTCAGAAATTTGTCCGAATGTCATTTTTCCTGCAGCTCCTTCCACTCCCGATTCATTTAAGAATAAATTGGTTTGCTGGTAGTAAAATGCCAGCGGGATGCAAATAAGCAAAGAAGCTATGAAAAATATTAAAAAGTTTCTATCTTTTAAAAGCCGCAAAGCATCCAGACCAATTATTTCACCAAATGACACTTTTTGACCTGCCTTTGGCGGTGGCGTTTTTGGTAAGGTAAAACTATAAATACCTAATGCCAGTGATACAATAGCAGCTGTTAAAAAAGTATTTACAAGTGTTTGATTTTTTTCCCACCCAAGTGTTGTAATAACCCACCCTGCTGCAATCCACCCTATTGTTCCCCAAAGGCGGATATTTGAAAATTCTTTTTCCGGGTTATTCATTTGTTTAAAAGAAACAGCATTTACTAAAGCAAGCGTTGGCATGAATAAGATCATGTAAACAAGCAGAACAGGATAGAACGTTGAAAAATTGTCTACCGTTGTAATGTAGTACAGCAGACCTGCACCGGCGATATGTAACAGACCTAAAATTTTTTGTGCGTCAATAAAACGGTCTGCAATTAAACCAACAATAAAAGGTGCAATAATGGCTCCTAACGCCTGTGTGCCGTACGCAAGACCTACCTGTACATCTGTTGCGTTAATGGACTTTAGATAAACATTCATGGTAACAAACCAGATGCCCCACACAAAAAAATTAAGGAACATCATAGCGGCAAGTTGTGTACGTGTAATAAGTTTCATTAGCAGTGGTTTAAGGGTTTACTATTTTCTGCAGAATTGCCTTTATTTTTTATGCTTGATATAAACAACAGCATCAGTTGATACTTATTATAAATGAAGTATTAAATATAGTTTTTTAAAATACACCGCACCATTTCTTTATAAAAAAAAAGGAGGATGCCTGAAGAAATAAATTATTACTTTAAATAGCAACATTTTTATTTCCGCATTATATAATCGGTTACATTTAGATCAGATTTATTTTATTCTTTTCTTATGGGAGATTTTCAAATAAAGGTTCAGCCAAAAAATTACGATGCGGTTATTGTAGGCTCCGGCGCTGGCGGCGGAATGGCTGCATATGTATTAGCCAGTGCAGGTTTGCAAATTGCACTTATAGAAGCAGGACCTATGTATGACCCGGCTAAAAATGTAATGCAAATGAAATGGCCGTGGGAGTCGCCCAGAAGAGGAGCCAGCACCAGGTTTCGTCCCTTTGGCGATTTTGATGCAAGCTACTGGGGTTGGGAAATTGATGGAGAGCCCTACACACATACAGCAGACACAAAATGGGACTGGTGGAGGGCAAGAATGCTTGGTGGACGAACCAACCACTGGGGCAGAATATCATTGCGTTTTGGCCCTAAAGATTTTAAAAGAAAAAGTATTGATGGCTTGGGAGATGACTGGCCAATAGGCTATGAAGATGTAAAGCCGTATTACGACAGGATTGATAAAATGCTTGGCGTTTTTGGAACGAATGAAGGATTAGAAAATGATCCCGATGGATTTTTTCTTCCCCCTCCGAAACCGCGCCTGCATGAACTGATTATTAAAAAATCAGCAATTGCTGCGGGTGTAAAAGTTATTCCATCCCGGCTTTCCATACTTACAAAAAAAATAAACAACGATCGGGGGGTATGTTTTTATTGCGGACAATGCAACCGTAATTGCCAGATATATGCTGACTTTTCTTCATCAGCAGTATTAGTAAAGCCAGCCTTAAAAACCGGTAAGGTAGATTTGTTTACAAATGCAATGGCACGTGAAGTAATAACAAATAAAGAAGGTTTAGCAACCGGGGTTTCTTATGTAGATAAAAATGATCTGCAGGAATACCAGGTGAAAGGCAAAACGGTGGTTTTAGCTGCAAGTGCATGCGAATCTGCACGGTTAATGCTAAATTCAAAATCACAACAACATCCAAACGGCCTTGCAAACTCCAGCAATGTTGTTGGAAAATACTTGCATGATTCTACCGGCGCTGCTATGGGTGGTATTCTCCCGCAACTTTTTGACAGGAAAAGATATAATGAAGATGGTGTTGGAGGAATGCATATTTATTCGCCCTGGTGGCTGGACAACAAAAAGCTTGATTTTCCCCGCGGCTATCACATAGAATATTGGGGTGGTATGGGTATGCCATCGTATGGTTTTGGCTTTGGGATAGAAAACTCAAATGGTAAATACGTTGTAAAAGGAAAGAAGAAAGAAGCCGGTGGTTATGGTAAATCACTTAAAGAAGATTACCGGTTTTTTTATGGTGCAGGTGTAGGTATGGCTGGCAGAGGCGAGGCAATTCCAATAGAAAGTAATTACTGTGAAATTGATCCTAATGTTGTAGATAAATACGGAATACCGGTATTACGTTTTAATGTAAAATGGACGGACCATGAAGTAAAACAGGCGAAGCATATGAAAGAAACTTTCAAAGAAGTAATGCATGGTATGGGAGCTATTGTTACCTGGGGTGGAGAAGATACCGCAGAAAACGATTACGGACTGGAACCTCCGGGAAAAATTATTCATGAAGCAGGAACTGTTCGCATGGGTAATGATGCCAGGAAAGCTCCGCTAAACAAATACAACCAGGCGCATGATTGTAAAAATTTATTTGTTGTGGATGGCGGACCGTTTGTATCCCAGGCAGATAAAAATATTACATGGACAATTATGGCATTATCATTAAGAGCATCAGAATATTTAGTAAGTGAAATGAAGAAGGGGAATGTGTAAGAGACGACAGACGTGAGACGTGAAACGTGAGTGGTGAAAGGTGAGTGGTGAAAGGTGAGTAGTGAAAGGTGAGACGACTTTAAACCTTAGACTTTAAACTTTAAAATTTCCAATGGACAGACGAAAATCATTAAAAGTAATTGCCCTGGGCACAGTATCAACAAGTGTTTTGCTGAATGCATGTAAGTCACCTGATAAAAAAGCAGAACAAACTGCAGCTACACCGCCTGCATCTACTATTGACAGAATGCAGGAAGAAGCAATTGCAGACAAAAAAATTGCATCAGAAAAATTTTTTGATGGGCATGAAATGGCAACCATTGCGGTACTGTGCGATATTATCATACCTGCAGATGAAATTTCCGGCAGCGCAACAGATGCAAAGGTTCCTGACTTTATTGAATTTATTGTAAAAGACATGCCGAAGCACCAAACACCGCTAAGAGGCGGGCTGCGGTGGCTGGATATGCAAAGTGTAAAGCGCTTTGAAAAGCCATTCAGAGATTGTGGCCAGGAACAGCAATTACAATTAGTTGATGAAATTGCTTACCCCCAAAAAGCAAAGCCGGAAATGAAGCAGGGTGTTTCTTTTTTTAACCTGATGCGCAATTTAACTGCCACAGGGTTTTATACATCTGAAATTGGAATAAAAGATATAGGTTATATGGGCAACAAACCGAACCAGTGGAATGGTGTTCCCGATGAAGTATTGAAGCAATATAATATTGCTTACACAGAAAAAGAGTTGAAGGAGTGTATTAGTTTTTAAACCTTTTAAAAATTAATAGGAGCAGTTCATCATCAATCATCATGAACAAAAAAGGATTTTTCATTATTTGTTTTCTGCATATTGCCATTTGTTATGTTACTGCACAGCAAACGCCTAAGCACCCGAAGCGGGGTTGGGGTGAGGTCACACAGATGTGGAAAGGGTTAAACAATTTAGTTGGACAACATAAAAAATAAAGAAGATACAAGTGAGAAAATTACGTATGGGAATGATAGGAGGAGGACCTGGCGCATTTATCGGTGCCATTCACAGAACAGCGGCATTGATGGATGGAGAGATAGAGTTAGTATGCGGTGCATTCAGCTCCAACGCAGAGAAATCAAAAACTATGGGTGAGGAATTGCATCTGGATGATGATCGTGTGTATGGTTCATTTGAAGGGATGATTCAAAAAGAAAGAGAATTGCCTGAGAACAGCAGAATGGATTTTGTAAGTATTGTAACACCAAATCATTTACATTTTGAACCTGCAAAGCTGGCACTGGAAAATGGCTTTCACGTAGTGCTTGATAAACCCATGACCTTTGATGTTGCTGAAGCAAAAAAACTAAAAAGTATTGTAGAGCAGTCAGGGAAAAACTTTTGTTTAACACATACCTACACCGGTTATCCCATGATAAAGGAGGCAAAGCAGCAGGTGAAAACCGGAAAGTTTGGACACATCAGAAAAGTTTTTGTTACTTACCCGCAAGGCTGGCTGAGTACTTTTTTAGAAGGCGCCGATCAAAAGCAGGCATCGTGGCGTACTGATCCCTCAAAAAGTGGTAAGGCAGGTGCAATGGGTGATATTGGTACTCATGCTTTTAATCTTGCGGAATACATTACAGGCTTACAGGTAACAAAGCTTTGTGCCGATATAAATATTATAGTGGAAGGCAGAAAGCTGGATGATGACGGAGCAGTATTATTAAAGTTCAATAATGGTGCAAGTGGTGTATTAATAGCATCTCAGGTACTGGCAGGCGAAGAAAATGAATTGACTATTAAAGTTTACGGTGAAAACGGTGGGCTGGAATGGAAGCATAGCGATCCAAATAGTTTACTTGTAAAATTTCCGGACAAGGCTGTGGAAATATGGCGTGCAGGAACAGGTTATTTAAGTTCATTTGCAAAACATAATTCACGTACGCCATCCGGACACCCCGAAGGGTATATTGAAGCATTTGCAAACCATTACCGCAATTTTGCTTTGGCTACAAAAGCCAGAATTAATAATGAACTGCCGAAGGAAGGATGGCTGGATTACCCTGGAATTGAGGAAGGGTTACGCGGTATGGCTTTTATTGACAATGTTATTGCGTCAGGAAATTCAACTGAGAAGTGGATTGATTTTGAAGTTTAATAATTAACCACCGCAAGCACACAAATAAAAATTATTCATGAAAACGATAAAAGGACCGGGTATTTTTTTAGCACAGTTTCTGGGAGATCAACCACCTTTCAATGATTTAAAAACCATTTGCCAGTGGGCTAAAAGTCTTGGTTTTATTGGTGTGCAAATTCCAACCAATGATCCCCGATGTATTGATCTTCAAAAGGCTGCAGAAAGTAAAACATATGCCGATGAATTGAAAGGATTAATAAACGAATGTGGATTAGAAATAACTGAATTAGCTACACACCTTCAGGGACAGTTAGTGGCTGTTCATCCTGCTTATGATGCTTTATTCGCTGGCTTTGCTCCCAAAGAAGTTCGGGGTAATAGTAAGGCAAGAACAGAGTGGGCTGTGCAGCAATTAAAATATGCAGCAAAGGCATCTCAAAATTTAGGGCTGAATGCATGTCCTACTTTCAGCGGGTCATTGTTGTGGCACACATTCCATCCCTGGCCGCAAAGACCGGAAGGTTTAGTGGAAGCAGGATTTACAGAACTTGCAACCCGATGGCTGCCTATTTTAAATGAATTTGATAAATGCGGGGTTGATGTATGTTATGAAATACATCCGGGTGAAGATCTTTTTGATGGCACTACTTATGAAATGTTTTTGGAAAAAGTAAATCATCATCCAAGAGCTTGTTTGTTATATGATCCGTCTCATTTTGTTCTTCAGAGCCTTGATTATCTTTCTTACATTGATCACTACCACCAGCGGATAAAGGCATTTCATGTAAAAGATGCCGAATTCAACCCCACCGGAAAACAAGGTGCGTTTGGTGGTTATCAAAGCTGGTTAAAGCGTGCAGGTCGTTATCGTTCACCCGGCGATGGACAGGTGAATTTTAAGAGTATTTTCAGCAAATTAACTGAATATAATTATACAGGTTGGGCTGTTATGGAATGGGAATGTTGCATCAAACACCCTGAAGACGGCGCTAAAGAAGGAGCAGAATTTATAAAAAGTAACATGATACGTGTAACAGATAAAGCCTTTGATGATTTTGCAGGCACAGCAGGTAATGATAAATTTAATCGCAGCATATTAGGTCTATCTTAAAATTTGTATTTTACAGTTCAATCACATAAACATGCATAAAAGCTTAATTATCCTTTTATTTTTCTTTATTACCAGTTGTGCAAACAACACAGCAGATAATTCAACAGAACAAAAGCCTGCAGAAACTACTTCACAACCAGAGGATCCGGAGGCAACAAAGGGTCTGGATTTGATTGCAGGCAGTGATTGCTTTACTTGTCATAAAGTAAGTGAAATGTCAACAGGTCCTTCTTATGAAGCCATTGCATCTAAATACCGGTTAAATGAGGAAATAATTGACACACTCACTCAAAGAATTACCAAAGGAAGTCACGGTGTTTGGGGCGATATTCCGATGACTGCCCATGATGACCTTTCTAAAGAGGATGCAAGGGCAATGGTGAAATATATCATGTCATTGAAAAAATAAGATTATGTACAAAATATATGCTTTAGTTGTTGTAGCAACATTTATTGGTTGCAGTACCGCAAAAAATACTTCAATGAATACAGAGACAAACATATTAACTGAGGAAGAAAGACGTGATGGCTGGCAATTGTTGTTTGACGGCCAAACTCCCAATGGGTGGCATTCGTATGGTAAATCCGGCATTGGACGCGGTTGGAAAGCGGTTGATAATACGTTGTATTTAGACCCTGCCGAAAAAGATGGAGGTGACATTGTAACCAATGATGAATTCGAGAACTTTCATTTAAAATTAGAATGGAAAATTTCGCCTAAAGGAAATAGCGGCATTATGTTCAATGTAAAAGAAGATCCCGCAAAATATCAATCTACCTATCATACAGGGCCTGAAATGCAGATACTGGATAATGCCGGTCATTCTGATGCAGTAATTTCTAAACATAGTGCAGGCGATTTGTATGATTTGATAGCTGTATCAAAAAAAACAGTGAAACCAGCAGGTGAATGGAATGCAGTTGAAATAAGATTAAACAGAGGTAAACTTGATTTCTATATGAATGGGGAGCATGTTATTAATACCACAATGTGGACAGACGATTGGCGGAGAATGGTTACCAATAGTAAATTTAAAGAATGGCCTGATTTCAGCACTTACAGGCAAGGTAAAATTGCATTGCAGGATCATGGTGATAAAGTATGGTTCAGAAATATAAAAATCAGGAGAATTTAATGTAGTGCAAGAGCTGATGCCATATTAGATTTAGCTGCACCCGATGGACGAGCAGATTATATTCAACGATAAAAATTGGTAATCTTAGTAGCAAACCTCTGATAATCAGGGGTTTTTTTATGCCTTGAATGTTACAACTTCTTGTGTGATTACTATTTAAAATTTCATGACTATGTTGCACATGTTTTAAGAGAAATATGGATCAATTAAAATTTCTTTTCTGGTTATTGCTCGCCATTCTTTTCTATACCTATATAGGCTATGCACTTATAGTTATCGTAAATAACTTGTTTAAGAAGCATTCATTTAAGAGGAGTGACTTACAGGATTGGATGGAAGTTACATTTGTTGTTGCCAGCTATAATGAAGAAAAGATACTGACCCAAAAAATAGAGAATACACTTTCATTAAACTACCCGTCTGGTAAATTAAAATTCATTGTGGTGACTGATGGCTCAGATGATGGATCAGTAAACATCGTAAAGCAATACCAACAACAGGTATTTTTATTGCACTCGCCGGAAAGAAGAGGTAAGGCAGCCGCTATGAACCATGCAATGCAGCACGTGCAAACTTCTATTGTAATATTCAGCGATGCTAATTGTTTATTAAACAAAGACAGTGTACAGCACATGATGAAACATTTCATCGGTGACAAAGTTGGTGCTGTGGCGGGTGAAAAAAAAATTACTCGTTCTACAGGGTTTGGTAGTGCGGAGGGCTGGTACTGGAAATATGAATCCTGGATGAAAAAAATGGATGCGGCATTGTATTCTGTTGTAGGTGCTTCGGGAGAATTATTTGCGATGCGTACCAACTTGTTTGAACCTTTAGATGAAAACACCTTGCTGGATGATTTCATGCTATCCGCGTATGTATGCCTGCAGGGGTATGTTATTGCATACGAGCCAAAAGCTTATGCGGTGGAATTTCCAAGTGCCTCTTTATATGATGAACAAAACCGCAAGGTGCGAATTGCTGCGGGTGCATTTCAGGCATTATCAAAAATAAATTTTCAAACACTTATAAAACAACCACTACTACTAGCATTTCAATTTTTTTCCCGCAGGTGGCTTCGCTGGGTGGTGTGCCCTTTTGCAATTATTGCAGTGTTTGTTTTAAACGCATCTTTAAGTGCATTACCTGGTAAAGACATCTATGATTACTTTTTTATTACGCAAATAATTTTTTATATAGCTGCAGTTTTAGGTGCATTGCTAATGCGGCATAATAAAACTTTTATTCTTACCACTATACCATTTTATTTTTTATTCATGAACTTTTGTATGCTACAGGGCTTATTACTTTTTTTACAAAAGAAACAAACAGTATTGTGGCCAAAGACCGAACGTGTAACATAATATGCTGATCACAATGTTAAACAATAGTAAATAGCAACGGCTGCAAACATATTATCACACCCCATCGAATATTTAAAAGGAGTAGGTCCCCAGCGGGCAGACCTTTTAAAAAAGGAGCTATCAATTTTTACTTTCAACGACCTGCTGCATCACTTTCCATACAGGCATATTGATAAGTCTAAAATTTTAAAAATTGGTGAATTAAATATTCTAACAGAATATGCGCAGGTACAAGGCAGGTTGATTACCTATGAAACTGTTGGAGAAAAAACCTCAAGACGTCTTATTGCATATTTAAAAGATGAATCCGGTATTTTGGAACTCACCTGGTTCAAGAGTATAAGCTGGATAGAAAAAACATTACAAAAGGGTGAATTATACCTTGCGTTTGGGCGTTGCAGCTTTTATATGGGGAAGCCGCAGATAGTGCATCCCGAACTGGAATTAGTGAAAAAGGAAGTGTCTGCCCCAAAATATTTATTAGAACCTGTTTATTCCACTACAGAAAAACTAAAAGCACGAGGGTTAGGTGCCCGGCAATTAGGTAAAATGGTGCAAACCCTCCTGCAAATAGTTACAGATAAAGACTTGCCGGAAAATTTGCCTGATGCAATCATCAACAAAGCAAAAATCATACATCGCTTTGAAGCTTATCGTCAAATACATTTCCCCGCCTCTTATGATGAATATGAAAAAGCGTTGAACAGGTTAAAGTTTGAGGAATTTTTTATTACGCAATTAAGGCTGGCAATTGTAAAATCAGAAAGGCACAGGTTTTCGAAAGGGGTTATTTTTCATAAAGTAGGAGACCTGTTTAATATTTTTTACAGTCAAAATCTCCCCTTTGAACTTACAAACGCACAAAAAAAAGTAATAAAGGAAATCAGGGCAGATACTGCATCCGGTCATCAGATGAACCGGTTATTGCAAGGCGATGTGGGCAGCGGTAAAACAATCGTGGCTTTGCTTACTATGCTGCTTGCTATAGACAATGGCTATCAATGCTGCATGATGGCACCTACCGAAATATTGGCTCAACAGCACTTTAACTCCGTATACAGATTAATAAACCAGCTACCGGTAAAAGTTCATTTACTTACCGGCTCTACAAAAGTCGCTGACCGAAAACAAACACTTGATTTTCTGGAAGAGGGCACAATAAATATAGTTGTTGGCACGCATGCATTAATTGAGGAAGTGGTCAGGTTTAAAAATTTAGGACTGGCTATTGTAGATGAACAGCATCGTTTTGGTGTAGCCCAGCGGGCAATGCTTTGGAAAAAAGCACATGTTCCTCCACATGTATTAATCATGACAGCTACTCCAATTCCACGTACACTTGCTATGACTGCTTACGGTGATTTGGATTATAGTATAATGAATGAGCTCCCTCCCGGACGAAAACCTGTATTAACAGTACATAGGTATGATACGCAACGAAATAAAGTACTGGAATTTATAAAAACAGAAATCGCAGAGGGCAGACAGGCATATATTATTTTTCCGCTTATTGAAGAAAGCGATTAGATTATGAAAACCTAATGGAAGGGTATGAAAAGATATCGGCATATTTTACGGAACAGAATTATAAAATAAGCATACTGCATGGCCGCCAGACCGCAGAACTGAAGAATAACAATATGAAGCTGTTTGTAAAGGGAGAAACACAAATAATGGTTAGTACTACCGTAATTGAAGTTGGAGTGGATGTTCCAAATGCTTCTGTAATGGTAATAGAAAGCGCTGAAAAATTTGGTTTATCACAATTGCACCAGTTGCGGGGAAGGGTAGGCAGGGGATCTGACAAAAGCTATTGTATCTTAATGACTTCATCCAAACTTGGAAACGATGCAAGGGAACGAATTAAAATAATGACATCTACCAATGACGGTTTTGTAATAGCAGAAAAAGATCTGGAAATTCGTGGCCCGGGAGAAATTGAAGGCACAAGGCAAAGTGGTGCTTTAAATTTAAAAATAGGGGATATTGTAAAAGATAAGAGCTTACTTAACGAAGCGAAAATTCTTGCCGAAGAAATAATTGAAACCGATCCGGAGCTTAAATTGAATTCTAGACTGAAAAACTTTTTAATGTCATTGCAGGGTAAAACACCCTGGAGCAAGATATCTTAACAATTGTTTGCACAATAATTTTAGTTTTTATTCCTTAATTTCAAAACCCATTGAAGTTTAAGAGTTACATACTACTGCTGCTCTCTTCCTTTATTTTTTCTGATGTTTTTACACAGAGCTATGATGCTATGCAGTTCATCGAAAATAAAGGACAATGGGATAACAGCGTTAAGTTTATGTCGCAGGTACCTGGCGGCGCTGTCTTTATTCATGAAACAGGATTTACTGTTTTACAACACAATCCAAAAGACTGGGGGAGAATACAGGAAATAGCCCATGAGCATGTTTCTGGTAACAGAACTATTGATCTGAAAGAAAAACTTACTATCAGGTCACATGCTTATAAAGTTCGTTTTGTAAATTCTGCAAAACAGCCGGTAATTGTTGCAGATAAACCGTTATACACGTATAATAATTATTTTATTGGTAACGATCCTTCCAAATGGGCAGCCAATTGTAAAACCTACAGCGGTATTACTATAAAAGATTTATATCCAAATGTTGACATTCGTTATTACTCCAACAACGGGCAATTAAAATATGATCTTATTGTAAAGCCCGGTGCCGATATTTCGAAAATTGCTTTAAAATATGAAGGTGCCAACAAGTTGCAGGTAAAGAATAAAGAATTAATCATCGAAACATCTATCGGTAATGTTAAGGAATTGTATCCTTATACCTACCAGTATAGTAAAACCAGTAAAAAGGAAATTAGCAACGAGTATCTTGTAGAAGATGATGAAGTAAGATTTAAGGTTAAGCAACATGATCCAAAGTCTACTCTGATTATTGACCCTACCTTGATTTTTGCTTCTTTCTCTGGGAGCACGGCAGATAACTGGGGCTTTACAGCCACTTACGGTCCTGATGGCAGTATGTATGGTGGCGGAATAGTATACGGCTCGGGATTTCCCGTTTCTCCGGGAGCATTTCAGCAAACATTCGGGGGTGGTCCCGGTACCCAACCCTTCGATATTGGCATTATTAAATTAACGCCAGATGGTTCTAACCGTGTTTATGCTACGTATATAGGCGGAAGAAGAGGTAATGAACAACCGCATAGTCTTGTTGTAGATGGACAAGGGAATTTAATTCTTGCCGGTCGTACTAATTCTGACGATTATCCGGTAACAGGTTCAGGGCAGATAGGTGCAGGTGGTAGTTATGATATTATTGTAACCAAATTAAATGCAACAGGAACTGCACTAATCGGTTCCAAGAAAATTGGAGGCGGTAATGATGATGGTGTTAACATTCGTCCTACACGTAGTGGAGCTACATCATTGCAACGCAATTATGGAGATGACGGACGCAGTGAAGTAATTATAGATGGAGCAGGTAATATTTATGTAGCCTCTTCCAGTCAATCCAACAACTTTCCAACGGCTTCCGCTTTCCAGGGAAACAATGCAGGTGCACAGGATGCTGTTGTAGTTAAAATTACCCCGGATGTTTCGTCTCTTTTATTCAGCACCTATTTAGGTGGAAGCGGTAATGATGCTGCGTATGTACTATCATTAAATCCGGCTGATAATTCTATCTATGTAGGAGGTGGCACAGAGAGTTCTAATTTTCCCAGTACCCCGGGCACTATATCATCAAACAGTAATGGCAATATTGATGGGTACGTTGCTGTATTGAGTAATAATGGTTCTTCGTTAATCAGATCCACGTATATCGGCACATCCGGAATTGATCAGGTGTATGGAGTACAGTTTGACCGGTTTGGGTTCCCATACATTATGGGTCAAACAACGGGTAATTGGCAAATAAGAAATGCCACGTGGAGCCAACCTGGCGGAAAGCAATTCATTAGTAAATTGGAAGTTGATCTTTCTTCTTTTGTTTACTCTACCGCTTTTGGTACCGGAGGTGCCATACCAAATATTTCTCCTACGGCCTTCCTTGTGGATCGTTGCGAAAACGTTTATGTCTCAGGGTGGGGTGGGTCAATTGCCGGCTATAATTCGGCAGGAACCTTTGGGTTACCTGTAGTTAATGCTTTAAGACCTACAACAGATGGAAAAGATTTTTACTTCTTTGTTTTAAAGAAAAATGCAACAGCCCAGCTATATGGAGATTTTTATGGGCAAATAGGTGGTGAGTTTCCCGACCATGTAGATGGCGGCACCAGCCGTTTTGATAGCGATGGTGTTATTTACCAGGCGATTTGTGCAAATTGTGAGCAACCTCCTAATAAACCTGTTTTTCCAACAACACCCGGTGTATGGGCACCCAATAATGGCTCTGACATGTGTAATTTAGCCATGATTAAAATTGCATTGAATTTAGCCGGGGTACAAGCAGGAGTACAATCTGCTATTAATGGTGTTCCAAGAGATTCGTCCGGCTGCGTTCCACTCACTGTTGATTTTACCGATACAATACAAATTGCAGTAAGTTACGAGTGGAACTTTGGAGATGGTTCCGCCCAAATTACTACTATAACTCCAAATACCTCACACATATATAATGCAGTAGGTTCTTACCGCGTAATGCTGGTAGCTATAGATCCCGCAACCTGTAATGTAAGAGATACTTCTTATATCACTATTCAAGTGGGTGATTTAAAGGCTCAGGCAGATTTTAATTCAGTAAAACTTGCTCCTTGCGATTCCTTTAGATTTCGTTTCGATAACATCTCTACAGCACCTGCTTCAAGGCCATTTGCCCCCCGCTCATTTATCTGGGACTTTGGTGATGGTTCACAGAGAGTAACAGCAGGTGCAACCAGCATGTTTCATACGTACCGATCACCCGGTACTTATAATGTAAAGCTGTTTTTGACCGATAGCGCCTTCTGTAACTTCCCTGATTCTATAGTAAAACAGGTAAGGGTTGCTGCAGTGGTAAAAGCTGATTTTGAAACACCCCAAGCGGGGTGTGTACCTTATACAGCACAGTTCAAAAATACATCAGAGGGAGGGCAACAATTTATTTGGAATTTTGGTGACGGCACAACAACTACCGGCACAAATCCTTCGCACACATACAACGCTGCAGGTACATATACAGTAAAGTTAATAGCCATTGATTCTGCAACATGTAATATTTCTGATTCGGCCACTGGAACAATAGCAATTTATAATAATCCGGTTGCAGATTTTAGCGTGGCTCCGCAACCACCAATCGTAAATACTCCAATTATTTTTACTAACTTATCCTCACAGGAAGCAGTTAGGTTTTTATGGAACTTCGGCGATGGAGATACGATAGGAACGAGATCCAGGCAACCTGTATCGCATGAATATAATGCTTCTAAAACTTTTGATGCCTGCCTGATAGCATTTAATGCAAATGGTTGTCCGGATACTATTTGCAGACCTGTGACTGCTTTGATTGAAGCTGCTATGGACGTGCCTAATGCATTTACGCCATTAAGTGGCGATGTTAACAGCAAGGTTTTCGTACGTGGTTTTGGCATAGCAAAAATGAAATTCATTATTTGGAACCGATGGGGCCAAAAAGTATTTGAATCAGACAGCAAAAACATTGGTTGGGATGGCAGATATAAAGGCGTTCTACAGCCAATGGATGTTTATGCCTATACACTTGAAGTGGAATTTTCCGATGGCACCCGAACCAGTAAAAAAGGGGATATAACTTTAATTAGGTAACTTAATAGCAGAAGTGCTAAAAAACTAATGAATAAAATAAAATATTTCTTGAGCTTTGTGCCTTGTATCCTGTTGCTTGTGCCTTCTGCTTTTTCACAGGATCTGCATTTTTCACAGTTCTTCAATTCTCCTTTAACCACAAACCCTGCAAATACAGGCTTTATACCAGATGGCGATTATCGTTTAGGCATCAATTACCGCGACCAATGGTCATCTGTAATGACAGTTCCATACAAAACAATGAGTGCTTTTGGAGATGTGCAATTAATGCGCAACCGGATTGAGAATGGATGGGTTGGAGCAGGTGCTGTAATTCTACGGGATGTAGCCGGCAGTGGCAATCTTACATCTACTAAAGTATATGGCTCTGTAGCATACCATCAAATGCTGGGTTATTCCAGTTTGTTGAGCCTTGGGTTTAATGTTGGCTATGCTAATAAGCAAATAAATGTCGCCAACTTAAAATTTCCTGACCAGTTTGATGGTAAGTTTTTTGATAATAAATTACCATCCGGTGTGGCGCTTGAACGTAATAATATTGGCTATTTAGACATGCAGGTGGGTATGAACTATGCCTATTTCCCCACCGAAAAAGTATATATAAATACAGGTTTTTCCGCCCATCACGTTAATAAGCCAAAGGAATCTTTTTTTGGGGATGAGGATAACAGTAATCGAGTTCCCGTGCGATATATTGGTTTTTTAAATGGCAGCTTTATGTTAAACAATCAATTGATAATAAACCCCAATATATATTTTACAACACAAACCAAAGCTTACGAAGTAGTTGGTGGTGCAAATGCACACTATAATTTATCGGGAGATGGGGAGTACCAGTTAATAGGTGGATTATACTACCGCCATAAAGATGCTGTAATTCCATTGATTGGCCTTGGATATAAAGATTTTGCTTTTTCATTTACATATGATGCTACCATATCCACACTAAAAAATTTCAATGGTACACGTGGGGCATTTGAATTTTCATTGGTGAAGCAAGGTGTTCTCAATCAATATAATGGTAACCGCAGCGCGACGCTTTGCCCTTCTTTTAAAAATTTATAATTCTTTCTGCCATTTTTTTCAATTTTACACGACTTTTACACTGACGGAAAATACTCCAATGATCACTGCAACTCAAACAATTCCGGTTTTAGAGCATTTGGATGATTTTAGAAGAATTGTAGGGGACGGGTTTGTTTTTATAGATGAAGAAGTTCTCTATTCTTATGCTCATGATGAAACAGAAGACCTATGCTATTTGCCTGATGTGGTTATTAAGCCTGCAACTGCAGAAGAAATAAGTGCCATTTTAAAAGTTTGTAATCAACATAAAATACCTGTAACACCACGTGGGGCCGGCACAGGGTTAAGTGGCGGTGCATTACCTCATTTAGGCGGAGTGCTGTTATCTATAGAACGTTTGAACCAGATTATTGAAATTGATGAACGAAACCTGCAGGTAATAACCGAGGCAGGTGTTATAACAGAAATATTGCAGAATGCAGTAAAAGAGAAAGGTTTATTTTATCCACCTGATCCAAGCAGCCGGGGATCTTGCATGATAGGTGGAAATATTGCAGAAAATAGCGGAGGCCCAAAAGCTGTAAAATACGGAGTGGTAAAAGACTATGTACTGAACTTGCAGGTAGTACTGCCAACCGGAGAAATTATATGGACAGGTGCGAATGTTTTAAAGAATGCAACAGGATATAACCTGACGCAACTAGTTGTAGGTAGCGAAGGAACATTAGGTATTGTAACCAAAATTGTTTTAAGATTATTGCCACATCCTAAGTATGATCTTTTAATGCTGGTACCTTTCAAATCAGCAGAGAATGCGTGTGCAGCAGTAAGTAAAATATTCATGTCGGGCTACACGCCAAGTGCTATGGAGTTTATGGAGAGGGATGCAATAGAATGGACAATGCAATATGTTGATAATTGTATAGTTCCAATGACTGAAGATGTTCAGGCGCATCTGCTTATTGAAGTGGATGGAAACGACATGGACGTATTGATGAAAGATATGGAAGGGATTGCTGAGGTAGTAACCAATTTTGAATGTGGTGAGATACTCTTTGCAGATGATGCTCAGCAGAAAGCGGAACTCTGGAAGTTGCGCAGAAGAGTAGGGGAAGCAGTAAAGTCGCATTCTGTTTATAAAGAAGAAGATACGGTAGTGCCAAGAGCGGAATTGCCTGTGTTATTGAAAGGGGTAAAGGACATTGGAAAAAAATACGGATTTCACTCTGTTTGTTACGGACATGCAGGCGATGGAAATTTACATGTGAACATAATTAAGGGTGAGCTAACCGAAGAGCAATGGAACGGTTCTTTAAAAACAGGGATCAGAGAAATATTTGAACTGGTAAAAAAGTTGGGTGGTACTATTAGCGGCGAGCATGGAATAGGCCTGGTGCAAAAAGATTATATGAACATTATTTTTGACAGAAAACAAATGGACCTGATGCGTCAGATAAAAAAGATTTTCGACCCAAATAACATTTTAAATGCCGGTAAAATTTTTGACTCTATAGGGTGAGGAAAATTATTTAGCATTTATTTGGGGAAAACCCTGTTCATTTATTCTTTCTAAACGTTGAATAGTAAGACATTTACAATGCCATGAAAAGACACTTGTTACTGATTGCCATTCTCTTTCATTCATTTTTCTTATTTGCACAAGAGGAAAAAGAAGAACCCCGGAAAGGCTTTAAAAAGGAAAAGCTTTTTTTTGGCGGCAACTTTGGGTTAACCTTTGGTGATCATACACTCATAAACGTTTCCCCACAAATAGGTTATCGGTTCACCGATAGAATAGCTGCAGGGATGGGCATTAACATGCTATACTTTAGTGTTAAGCAACGCGATAGGGATGGTGATCGCATTTCTAAAAGTTCAACTGGGGTGGTTGGTTTAAACGTGTTTGGCCGAGTATATCCTATTCACCAATTCTTTGTGCAGGTTCAGCCTGAACTGAATTATAGGTTTGGAAAGGAAATTGTCTACGATCCAGCAGGGAACCAAGAATATAATGAGAATGCCGAGATTGTCCCAAGCATATTAGCCGGTGGCGGCATGGCTTTACCCGCAGGAAAAGGTGCTTTCTTGATTTCCGTTTTTTATGATGTGCTGCAACATGATAATAGCCCCTACGGAAGAAAGCCCGTGTATAATTTTGGTTATAATATTGGTTTTTAACTGCTTAAAAAATCTTTCAATTCTGCCGGGTCATTAAGTACTACAAATTGTTTGTTCAATTCTTCATACAAAAAACCTTCGTCCGCTAAAACATTCAAATGCTGCAAAAGATGGTTGTAAAAACCACTACTGTTCAAAATAAAAATTTTTTTATCGTGTATGGATAATTGATTCCAGGTAAGCACTTCAAACAATTCATCTAAAGTTCCAAAGCCGCCTGGCAATATCATAGCAGCATCACACAATTCATACATTTTTCGCTTTCGCTGGTGCATATCTTCTACTACTAATAATTCGCTTATGTTTTCGTGCTGATGTTCTATGCTACTTAGCATATGTGGTATAACGCCCCGTACCACACCTCCATTTTTCATTGCGCTATCAGCAATTGCACCCATTAAACCGTTTTTACCTCCTCCATAGATCATAGCAATTTCATTTTCCGCTAATATTTTTCCTAACTCAATTGCATGCTGCCAAAACACTTTATTATTGCCTTTCTTTGATCCGCAAAAGATTGCTAAAGATTTAATTGCCATTTGCTAATTTACTGGAAATGCCTATTGCGGATTTTTTTGTTTGCACAAAACTACTTTCATGCGGCTTACGAAGACACAAGGAGTATGAGAAGAAAAAACCGTTTAAATAAAGGAGGTTACTGCGGCTGACTTTCCCCTTGGGGGGAATTTAAGGGGCTGAACAAATTTCTTTACCTTCAAAAATTACTTTTATTTTAAGGGAATGTTGATTAAAAAATAATGTATGTCTCCAATCTTATTGTTCTCATTTGTTATTGGATATTTTCTATTGTTGCTTGTAGTTGCGTATTACACCTCACGCAATTCCAATAACGAATCTTTCTTTATAGGTAATCGCCGTTCTAACTGGATGTTGGTTGCTTTTGGTATGATTGGCACCTCGCTCAGCGGGGTAACATTTGTAAGTGTACCCGGTGCAGTGGGTAAGCCGCTGGCAAACGGCATGGGCACAGAAGCATTTTCTTACTTTCAAATTGTTATTGGCTATATCATAGGCTATGTGATTATTGCATTTGTTTTATTGCCTCTGTATTACAGACTCAATCTCACTTCCATTTATAACTACTTAAGCAAACGGCTGGGAGTTTTCTCTTATAAAACAGGTGCATCTTTTTTCATATTATCAAGGACATTAGGAGCTACAGCAAGATTATATTTAGTGGTGGCTATACTCCAGGATGCCATTCTTGCCAGCTTTGGAATTCCGTTTTGGCTTACTACAGTCATCATTTTATTTATGATCTTACTTTACACTTTTGAAGGTGGTGTAAAAACAATTGTATGGACAGATACATTGCAAACCAGCTGCATGTTACTTGGTCTGGTGATCTGCATATTTTATGTATTAAATTCTTTAAACTTAGACTTTGGAGAAGGAGTAAGTGCACTGGCAGATAAAGGCTATACAAAAATCTTCTTTACAGATCCTGGCAGCAGACTCTTCTTTCTGAAACAAATTTTGGCAGGTGCATTTATCACAATAACAATGACAGGCATGGACCAGGAAATGATGCAGAAAAACATCAGCGTTAAAACTTTGGGAGATTCTCAAAAGAACATGCTTACTTTCTCAGGTATTTTACTGGTAGTGAACTTTTTGTTTTTGTTTTTAGGAGGGTTGCTTTATCTATATGCAGGTGCTAATAATATAGCTGCCACAGGCGATAAACTTTTCCCTGGCATCGCCTTACAACAGGGTGTGCCTCCGCTTATTTCCGTTATATTTATTATTGCCCTCATCTCTGCACTATTCCCGAGTGCAGATGGGGCTATCACTGCCTTAACTTCCTCCTTTTGTATTGATATCCTTGGCATGAAGCGCAGACAGGACTGGACGGAGAAAGAAAAGAAAAGAATAAGGCAAACAGTGCATTTGGGTTTTGCAGCAATATTTCTTCTGTTTGTAATGATCTTTTATAAGGTGAACAATACAAGTATGATTGGGCTAATTTTAAAAGTAGCGGCATACACTTATGGTCCTTTACTCGGCTTATTTGCATTCGGCATTCTTACAAAACGCAGCGTTGCTGACAAGTATGTACCTATAATTGCTATTCTTTCGCCGCTTATATGTTTTGTAATTGATAAGTATCAAAAACAAATATTTGGCACCTTTGAGGTAGGGTTAGAGCTAATTATCATCAATGGGTTTTTGACATTTATTGGACTGCTGGTGGTTTCAAAGCATAACCCGGATTATAAAGAACAAACTGCAATGGCTTAATGGATATAGTTAATTTGCTGGCGCAGCAATATGCCGAAAAATATACTACTCTGGAAGATGAATTACTCAAAGAAGTAGGTGATTTTACCCGTGCCAATCATCCCCAGGCACAAATGCTGAGTGGTCATTTACAGGGCAAATTACTGCAAATGATAAGCTGTATGCTGCAACCGGAAAGAATTTTGGAAATAGGAACTTTTACTGGTTATAGTGCTTTATGCTTTGCTGAAGGATTGGCTCAAAACGGCCGGTTACATACAATTGAAATCAGGGAAGAAGATGCAGCTACTGCAAAAAGATTTTTTTTAAGATCAAAGTATAGCGATCAGATAATTTTACACATAGGTGATGCGTTAAGAGTAATTGAAGAGTTGAATGACACGTGGGATCTGGTATTTATAGACGCAGACAAGGAAGGCTACATAAATTATTTTAACCAGGTTTTGCCGAAAGTGCGGAAAAACGGTTTTATTTTAGCGGATAATGTACTTTTTCACGGCCAGGTATTGGAAAAAAAAATAAAAGGTAAAAACGCAAAAGCTATACAGGCATTCAACGATTATATACAAACAAGAGAAAATGTTGAAAAAGTGATGTTGCCTGTTCGTGATGGATTATACCTGATCAGGAAATTGTAATTTGTAAATCCAGAGAAAACCCATCCATGAAAAAACTGAACTTACCGCTTCTGCTCTGCCTGATTATTTTCGGGCACATGGTATTAGCACAATCTTCCACGGTTATAAAGCAATACATTGAAAAGTACAGTGATGTAGCAATAGAGGAAATGCTTCGTACAGGTGTGCCTGCTGCTATCAAACTGGCTCAGGGCATACATGAAACAGAAGCAGGTCGTAGCAATTTAGTACTGCGATCAAATAATCATTTTGGTATAAAGTGTAAAAGCAACTGGACTGGTGAGAGTGTTTCTCATGATGATGATGCACGGGGCGAGTGCTTTAGAAAATATCCGAATCCTTTAGATTCTTATAAAGATCACTCTGATTTTTTACGTGCAAGTTCCCGGTACACATCTTTGTTTGAGTTAGACCCAACAGATTATGAGAGCTGGGCGTGGGGGTTAAAAAAAGCCGGCTATGCTACCAATCCAAAATATCCCCAAATAATTATTAAATTAATTCAGGACTACCATCTCCAGGATTATACATTAATTGCATTGCAGCGCAACGGAAACTCTCCTGAATTGTTAACAAAGAGCCAGTCAAATGATGCAAATAGTGTAAACCAAAATCTTTATCCGGAAGGAATTTTTAAGATCAATGAAACTAAAGTGGTTTTTGTGCCAAAAGGCACTTCTTACCTGGCTATATCGGAACAACACAATGTTCCGCTGCACCGCTTATTTGAGTTTAATGATATGCAGGAACAGGAAGTGGCTTTATCTAACCAACTGATATACCTGCAACGCAAGCGTAGAACCGGGGTTAATGAATTTCATAAAGTAAGTGTTGGTGAAACCTTATTGGATATTGCCCAGGTAGAAGGTATCCGCTTAGAAAATCTGTTAGAGTATAATTATTTAAAACAAGGAATGCAACCAAAAGCCGGAGAGCTGTTATACCTGCATAATAAAGCTACTGCCATGCCAAAGCTTACGGCGCAAATAAATCAGTTATTCGCGTCTATTCAAAAACATATTATAGCAGAAGAAAAAAGTAACTCATCAGTTGAGCGGGATGATTACCTGACACACACGGTACAGCCAAAGGAAACTCTATACTCTATCTCCCGTAAATATTCAATTACTGTGGAGGATGTTTTAAAGTGGAATGATCTTTTAACAACAGATTTAAAAGCAGGCCAGCAGCTTCGCATTAACAAAAAAAGTGTAAATGCAACCTATTAAGCTGCATGACCAACATTTTGAAATGTATCTTTCAGAAGATGTTATTCAGCAAAAGGTTAAAGAGATTTCTGCAGCTATAAACAGTGACTACGCAGGGAAAAAACCTCTTTTTGTTTCCATATTAAACGGATCTTTTATGTTTGCAGCAGACCTCTTCAAACATCTTACAATTGATGCAGAAATATGTTTTATAAAGCTGGTTTCGTACAAAGGGATGCGCAGCAGCGGGCATGTAACTACAGCCATTGGCCTGGACCAGGAATTATACAACAGGGATGTAATTATTTTAGAGGATATTGTAGATACGGGTAAAACTATGCATGTTTTTTTACCAAAGCTGTTGCATCAGCAGCCTGCTTCCTTAAAAATAGCTGCACTGTTACATAAGCCTGAAGCAACTCAATACCCGCTTGATATACACTACAAAGGATTTACAATTCCTGATAAATTTGTTGTAGGCTATGGTTTGGATTACGACGGCCTGGGCAGAAATCTTAAGGATATTTATCAGCTTATAACACCTTCCTGACAGATATCAGGAAATTTTCGTAATTTATGGAAATACTATTTGATTGAAATTTTATTTTCCTATACTTCTTCTTTTTATTTCATCATTATCATCTGCTACCGCACAAGACTATTACATCAAGGGACAAGTGAAAGATGAAGCGGGAAACTTACTGCAAAAGGTGAGCATCTTACATAGCAGGAGCGGCTATTTGTTTTATTCAGGCACATCCGGTTTATTTGGCATCATAAGTAACCAAAAAACGGATACGCTTGTTTTCTCTCTTGATGGTTATCAACAGCAAAAGCAAATAGTAGATGCGTGGAATTTTACAACCATTACCTTAAAACGCAGTAGTACCAATAAAAATACAAGAGAATATAAATTAGCATCCCTTACAAAAAATTTAAAAAGAGAAGCACAACGGCAATGGTTTACCGGAGAGGAAACTTACGCAAGTGTTGTAGAAAATCAATTCGTAAATACAACACAGTATTCCACAACCGGAATTGCTTTGA
This sequence comes from Chitinophagaceae bacterium, assembly GCA_046262255.1. Classification (GTDB taxonomy): domain Bacteria; phylum Bacteroidota; class Bacteroidia; order Chitinophagales; family Chitinophagaceae; genus Flavisolibacter. Next base: position 22,184 of record JBHENB010000015.1, on the reverse strand, counting down.
ACGTTGACAGGGCTTCGTACAGCAACATCCGTCGGTTTCTGAACATGAACTCGTATGTACCACCTGATGCAGTGCGTATAGAAGAATTGCTTAATTACTTCAACTTTAATTATAAAGAGCCTAAGAATAATAAAACGTTTGAGACAGAAACTATTTTTACCAACTGCCCATGGAGCAAGGATAACCAATTGTTGTTTGTTAATATAAGGTCCAGGAAAATTCAATTGGATAGTTTGCCTCCGAGCCATTTAGTTTTCCTGATAGATGTATCCGGATCAATGGATATGCCAAACCGGTTGCCTTTATTAAAGGCTGGCTTTAGAAGTTTAGTAAATAATTTGCGGGAGAAAGATTCTGTGTCTATTGTAGTATATGGGGCAATGGTAGGAGTAATGTTAAATGCTACAAGTGGTGCTGAAAAAGAAAAAATTTTTAAAATTATTGATGCACTAACGCCGGGCGGTTCTACACCCGGAGAATCTGGTTTAAAGCTTGCCTATTTAATAGCTAACCAACATTTTATAAAGAACGGGAACAACCGTGTAATTCTGGCAACTGATGGTGACTTTAATGTAGGTGTAAAAACGGAGGAAGAGCTGGAAGAATTGATATTATCGCAACAGCGATCGGGGATATATCTTACGTGCCTTGGTGTTGGCATGGGTAATTATAAGGACTCAAAAATTCAGACACTGGCACAAAAGGGTAATGGAAATTTTGCGTATATAGACAACTTTGCCGAAGCAGATAAAGTACTATTAAAAGAATTTACACAGACAGTTTATACTGTTGCCGACAACGTGTTTCTGAATGTTGCGTTTGATCCGGAGTATGTAAAAGAATACCGGCTAATAGGATTTGACAATAAAGCCGAAGCAATAAAAGACACTTCCTCAACAATTGAAGGCGGTGTAATAGGGCCTGCTTATTCCATTAACATTGCTTTTGAAATTGTACCCACTACATTAAACCTGAATACCATTTCAACTAAAAAATTGCTGACACCAGTGAAGTTTCTTCTGAATTATAAAAACCCGAATGATTCAAAAAAAAGCGAGTTAACAGAAAATCCGGGAATATTATTTACATCCTTCGCTGCATTAGATAATAATTATCAATTTGCATCTGCTATAATTATGTTTGGCTCTTTATTGCGTAATTCAAAATATATGAAACATGTACAATGGAATGAAATAGCAGAATTGGCAACAGAAGCGGCTGATAAGAACAATTTTCTGCAGCAGGAATTTATTACACTGGTTCAGCAGGCAAAACTTATTTACGCCAAAAAAAGAAAAAAGAGGAACTAAGAAAACATTTCCCGCATTTTATCAAAAAACGATTTTTCGTTTTTATCGGGATTTGGTTTAAAGTTATTAGAATGACTAAGTTTTTCCAGCATGCTTCTTTCTTCAGCAGATAAATTTTGTGGAGTCCAAATATTTACATGAACCAGTTCATCGCCTCTTTCATAACTGTTTACTGCAGGAAAGCCTTTGCCTTTTAAACGAAACACTTTACCACTTTGGGTACCAGGCGGGATTCTGATTTTAGCACGCCCATCAATTGTTGGAACCTCTATTTGTGTGCCGAAGGCTGCATCAGGAAATGAAATATGTAATTCGTAAGCAACATTCAACCCTTCACGCACCAAATCTCTATGCGGATCCTCCTCAATTAATATAACCAGGTCTCCGGGCATTCCACCACGTTCTCCTGCGTTACCCTTTCCATTAATATTCAGTTGCATGCCTTCCTGTACACCAGCAGGAATATCTATACTTACCGTTTCTTCACTATAAACTCTGCCTTCACCTTTGCAGTTGCTGCATTTTGCAGTTATGGTTGTTCCTTCACCATTGCATGCAGCACACGTAGTAACAGTTTGCATTTGGCCTAAAAAAGTACTTGTTACTTTACGCACTTGGCCGCTGCCACCGCAAGAACTACATGTTTGCACACTTCCTTTATCTTTTGCACCACTTCCGCTGCAAGTATTACACGGAGCGTATTTTTTTACTTTAATATTTTTTGTTACACCCCTGGCAATTTCTTCGTAGGTTAATTTTAGTTTGATACGCAGATTGCTGCCTCTTGCTCCCCTGGGTCTTTGTCCACTGCGGGTTCTGCCACCGCCACCGCCAAAAAAGCTACCGAAAATATCTTCACCAAAGATGTCTCCAAATTGGCTAAAGATATCCTCCATATTTGGCGCACCCTGCGGCCCCCGGCCATTACCCCTTACTCCGGCATGCCCAAAACGATCATACTGAGATCGCCTGTCCTGGTCACTTAAAATTTCGTACGCCTCAGCCGCTTCTTTAAATTTGTCCTCCGCTCCTTTATCACCAGGGTTACGGTCAGGATGGTACTGCATAGCTACTTTGCGATATGCTTTTTTTATTTCATCCGCATTTGAACTTTTGCCAACACCTAATATTTCGTAATAATCTCTTTTAGCCATAATAATAAAAAACTGCAAGTTCCAGGTTTCCAAGTCACAAGAATTCACAAGCAAAACCCTGTGCCTTGTAGCTTGTTACTTGTTTACTTACTTACCTACAACAACTTTTGCGAACCTGATGATTTTATCGTTTAGATAATATCCTTTTTGTATTTCCGCTACTACTTTCCCTTTCAATTCCTCACCTGCATCCATTTCCGTGATAGCTTCATGTACGTCGGGATTAAAATTTTCATTCACAGTTTCCATGGGCTTTAATCCTTTTGCTGTGAGTGTATTACGAAGTTTTGTGAATACTAATTGCACTCCTTCTTTGAGTTGCTGTACGTCTTCAGTATTTTCCATTTGCTTTTGCGCACGGTCACAATCATCCAATACATCCAGCATATCAATGATAACTTCCCTGCCCGCCGTTTGGATCATTTCCATTCTTTCTCTGGCGTTGCGCCGTTTGAAGTTGTCAAACTCTGCAACCTTCCGCAGGTATCTGTCATTTAAGTCGTCTATTTCAGACTTCAATTTTTCCAGCTCAGATTCTTCCCCGAGAGGCTCGTTCAAGTGCTGATTGCCGTATATATTTTCATCTGTGTTTATGTCAATTGTAGTACTGTCCTCCGGCTGCTGCACCTGGTCGTTTTCATGTACGTCTTTACTTTTCATGTTCTGATAAAAATTGTGTGCAAAGGTAGCGTTGTCAAGAATACTGCCAACCGTATTTCAAAGACAAAATGTCTTTAAATAGAATTAAAAAATGTTAATAGTAAATGGGTTTGAAGGAAGAGTGGAGATTAGCCCTTAATTTATTTTGACACTTGAAATTTGCCCGATTCTACCATTTTCCCTGTTTTATCGCGAAGCTGGTAAACATAAACACCCCGGTTGTAATCGGAAAGGTTTAAAGTAGTACGGGAGGTTACATTTGCACTTTCATACATCTTTTTTCCAAGAAAGCTGTAAACCTGAAGGGTATAACCTTTTTCAAAAGCTTTCAAAAAATCTACATTAGTATAAGAAATTGCAGGATTAGGGTAAATGCGCAGGATTGCGCCGGCATTTTGTTGCGCAGGAACAGAACTTGGTTGCCCTTTTGAACTGATCGCTGAGAATAAAAATATGAGTACTATAGGTATAAGTCGCTTCAAACGCAATAACCTTTATTTTAATTTATGCAAATTAGAACCTTTTTAATAAATATCAAACTTTCTGCCGCAAATAGCCAATAGATTCATAATAACTACTATTCCAATTTCTTCAAAACAATTAGAGAATAGCTGAAAAATTTGAGTTGTTCACCGGGTATTATTGGGTATTTCTGCATAACGAATCATAACTTTCCTATCTACTAAGATTGCAGAACGTTAAACTTCTTTCATGTCAAATCTGGCTCAGGCTCCCTTCGTTTTAGTTACATGGTGTCTTTGTTTCAGGGATAATCAATTTATCTTCACCTTTTAGCGACTGCAAAAAATGGATAAGTAACCCTTAAACTAAAAACCATGCGTCAATATATTACTGAGTTTATAGGAACCTTTTTCTTATTAGCAGGTGCAGCTTTTGGCGGGGCAATCGGGGCTGCATTAGCTCTAATGGTAATGATTTATGCGGGTGGTCATATTTCCGGGGCACACTATAACCCCGCAGTTACTGCTGCAATGTATATGAGAGGTAAAACACCTAAAAGCGAGTTGCCGGGTTATTTTATTGCACAATTTTTAGGGGCAGCGGTGGCAGCACTTTTAATAAAATATCTATTTGACACTTCAGGCGTAGCTGGTTGTGATGGTTTTGGTGAAGGCATTATTAAAGCATTGTTTGCAGAATTCCTGGGTACTTTTGCTTTGGCTTATGTAGTGCTGAATGTTGCTACGGCAAAAGGCACTGCGGGTAACAGCTACTTTGGTTTAGCCATTGCAGCTACCGTGTTAGGGATGGCTTTTTTATTTGGTCGTTTTTCCGGGGGAGTTTTTAATCCTGCTGTGGGTGTGGGATTAGCAGTTCAGGGAAGTGTGTGCTGGCAGCAATTGTGGCTATTTTTTGTAGCTCCTTTAGCAGGCGGTATTTTGGGTGCAGCAGTATTTAAAATAGTAAATGAAGATGATGAAGAAATGGAAATTCCCGAAGAACCACACCTTAAAATCGAGGACAATGCAGTGCATTAATAGCTGATCTTTCGCGGTCAACAAACCCAATGTAAGAAACGCCTAATTCAAAACCTCCCCGTCCGTAACTTGAAGTTTTTAGTTTTGAAATATTAATGTCATAGCTCAAAGAAATTGCGAAAGGATTATAATCAATTTTTAAAGCTGGAATTAAGGCATCATTCACACGTAAAAATGCGCCACCGTGCAATGTATATAAAGGGTGGTCTAACTCGGGCCCGATTTTAACGCCATATAAAGCTCCTACCACTGTTTCCCTAAAACGACCCTGGGTGCTATAGTCTCCCTGAAGTGTAATGTAGCTTGCTGGTGTTACTGAAAATTTTATTCCGGCAGAACCTACCCATTTTGGGTCGAGCTCAATAGCCGGATCTCTATAAAAAGAATTTTTAGGTTTATTAAAATGATGATAAGCAGCTCCCACAAACATGTTATTATCTACATTATCATTCAATTGTGTATTGAAGGTTAATCCTGCGGCTGCATCAATATATCTGTATTGGGTAGATGTCAAGTTTTCTCCATCACCTAAACCATCGTATTGGCTGTTGGTTGTCATTTTTGTACGATCAAAAGAACGTTGTACAAAACCTCCCATGAATCCCATTGACAAATACATGTTTCGCTCAGCACTTAATGATTTATGATAATTAAGAGCAGGTAGTATATGTGCCGAAACCCAGGAGACAGTGCCTGCCTTGTCATAAAGCATTTGTAAACCAACAGTTAAGAAGTCTTCTGCTTTACCAACCGGCAATTTGTATTCAGCATTTAAGGAACCGGTTCTGTAAGCATTGGTTACGCTGTTCCATTGATCGCGATAAACCGCCTGAACTCTTATGTCGCCTGTATAGATGCCAGCCAAAGATGGATTACGCAACAGAGGTGCTTCATAGAATTGAGAAAAGTGAATGTCCTGGCTAAATAGCTGCTGTAAAACTTGCAGTTGAAATAATATCAGCAGAAAACAAAATTGAATGTATTGCTTGGTTTTCATAATCAGATTTATTGAATGAGGGAAATATTACCATTTACTTTGAAAACTTCACCACTGGCACAAATAACCTCTGCCTGGTAAACATAAACTCCGGGCAATGATTTTATTCCTTTGAAAGTACCGTTCCAGTTTGTATCGAGTTAGAAATATTGTGATGTCTCTTTGTGTTAGCACATTATTATTGTATCAGAGCCACATTTCCCTCAAAGCGGATTATATCTCCATTATCACAATAAACTTCCACCTGATAAACATAAACATCTGGTTGCGGTTTGCCTCTGTATCTTCCATCCCAACCGGTTATGGCATCATTTACCCGGAAGTTGGTTTTTTCAAATACAACTTCTCCCCACCGGTTAAAAACGCGAAAGCTTTTCACCCTTTCAAGACCCTGACCACGGACATAAAAAATATCATTATTGCCATCTGCATTAGGAGAAAAGGTATTGGGTATAAAAACATTGGAATTTTTGCACATGATAACTATTTGTACCTCTCCCGTATTCCTGCAGCCGTTACTATCTATAAAGGATACTGTGTATTTAGTATCAAACTTTGGGCTGGCAATTGGTTGAGGACAATTAATACAATTTAGGGTTGCTGAAGGAGCCCAGTTATACCCAACAACATTTGAGGTATATATAGCTGGTATAACCACGGGAAAACCTGCCTGCATGGTAATAACAGGGGGCATAGTCACTGTGGGTATGGGGTTTACCAAAATATTTTTTAACATAGTATCTGTACAACCGCTGCTATTAGTGGCAATAGCAGTAACTATAAAACTACCAGAATTGTTGTATTGCTGGTTTGCAGGATATTGTATGAAGGCTTTATTACCATTCGGAAATTGCCATAGCCATTTTACCGCAGAGCTATCTGGTCTTTCAAAAACACCAGCCTGTCGCATTCGTTCATTTACACAAATCACTGAATCGCCACTAATATTAATTAATGGACTTGCCACAATTTTTACCGGCTCATTTAAACGCATGGTATCTATGCAACCAGACACCGTTTTTACAGCAAGTGTAATAGTATAAATTCCTGGAGTAACGTATTTGTGTATTGGATTCTGAGTAGTAGAAGTATTGCCATCACCAAAATCCCAATTATATCCGGTTACTGGTTCATTAAAAGTGGTTGAATCAACTGTAACAATAGATCCGCTGTCGCAGAAAAACTGATTATTTATTGTAAAGTTTGCTTTTGCTCCGCGTATGCGTATAGTGTCAATTCCTGTCAATGGAATTAAACAACCTGTAAGCTCCTGTAATATAACTTTTGGTACAAATTTTCCGATATCAGTATACCTATGTGTAATTGCATTATTGCTTGTATCAACTATGTTACCATCGCCCAAATCCCAAATAAACCTGCCATTCATTTTGGTAAATGCGTTTAAATCAACCGTTAGCGGATTACACCCATTAAGCGGATTGTAATTAAGTTGGGCATCCTCAATACCTTTTACAGTAATAACACTTGTAGCAGAGTCTTTACATCCTCCCGGACTGGTTACCACCAGCTTTACATCATATACACCCTTTTGAGCATAGTAATTTATAGGATGCGCTTGCATGGATGTTCCTGCACCTAAATGCCAGAATGAGGAATTTATAAACTTAGATGTATTTTTAAAAACCGCCTGAAAAGGTGTACAAAAAGATACTACATTATTCACTGTAAATGAAGCCACCGGCCTGCCTACTGCAATTTTTCGTGTCAGGGAATCTATACAACCAATTTCATTGCTGATTTTTAAAGTAACAGAATAAAGACCTGTGTCTGAATAAGTATGCTCGGGCGAAATAACGTTAGTTGTTATTCCATCACCAAAATCCCAAAGTGTATTAATGCCAGATCCCACGGTTTGATTTACAAAACCAATCGGAGAATTTGGACAAGTGAGTCTTTCAGAATACCAATTGGCTTTTAAATAACTCACCTTAACAAAGTTTGCATTTTCAAAACTGTCAACACAACCGGCTGCATCCTTTACTGTAAGCTTTACATTATAATACCCCACATCGTTATATGTATGCTGAAATGGAGGATTTTGGAAAGTTTGAGCAGTGCTATCCCCAAAATCCCATTTCCAGCTTACAATTTTATTAACTCCGTCAGACAGAGAACTATCAGCAAAAACAGATGTAATACCACTGCAACCGTTAACATCATTGCCGGTAAACCTGGCAACAGGTCCGTTGATCCGTATGTATTGTTTTTTTTCTACTGTATCCTTACATCCAAAAATATCAGTTGTAACAAGTGTAATGTCATAGCTGCCAACCCTGGTATAAGCATGCCTGGTGCTTCCTTTGGTTGTAGCACTTGTTTGTTCTCCAAAAGACCACAGGTAATTTGCAATTACTGATGTATCGCGAACTAAAGGCTTAAATTCAATATCTGCAGGTTTGCATGCAACACGTGGGGTTGCATTAAAATCCGGTTTGTTATTATTTACTTTGATAACACGGGTAGTTTGATGCTCGCAGGAGTCATTAGTAACCTTAAGCGTTACAGTATAATTTCCTAATGCTTTATACGTATGAGCTGGAGGATTTTGTTCATTTGAAGTGGTGCCATCGCCAAAATTCCACTGCCATGTTTTAGCTCCTAACGACTGATCCTTAAAAGTGTATTCAAATCTTTTATTGCAATCAGGGGAATACAAAAAAGATGCAATAGGCGGTTTGATATAAATATAACGAGGCCTCGTAATGCTATCAGGGCACCCGTTATTATATGCTATCAATTTCACATCAAACCATTCAAGATCGTTATACTGGTAAGCAGGGTCTTTGAGTGTGGATGTGCCGCCATCACCAAAAAACCATAAATACTTATCTGCATCAGTAGACTGATTAATGAAGTTTACATTTTCCTTTGCACACACGTTTCTCGGTTGTGCAATAAAATCCGGCTTTGGCTTAGTGCCTGCCTTAACAGCAGCAGGTAAAGAAAATGTTTCTGTGCAACCAGCAGCGGTTTTAATAGTTAGGGTTACGGTATAGGTGCCAACGTTTGAGTATGTGTGCGTCGGAAATTGTTCTGTTGACGTTGTGCCGTCACCAAAATTCCATAAGTAAGCTGTTACCGCATCAAGACTTTTGATATCCGCAACCGGACTAATCGCAAATGGAGCACAACCGCCCCGTGGTAGATTAGAAAAAGCAACTTCTGGTTTGTTGATTTTTATATACGTAGGTTTTTGAATAGTATCCGAACATCCTGTTTCATTAAATGCAATAAGCTTTACCTGAAAATTGCCATAACTATTATAGGTATGTGACGGGTTTATTTCCAGGGACTGCTTACTATCTCCAAAATCCCATTTATATGATGCACCATTGTTAGTTAGGTTTTGAAAGGTTACATTAAAAGGTGGCTTGCAGTTAATAGAGTCTGCAATAAAATTGGCTGTTGGTGTAGGAGATAAATTCAGTGTTTTAATTATTGTTTCACTGCAAGTGCTATAAAAGTTTGTCAATTTAATGGTATAACTGCCTGGATTATCAAAGAACCTAAAGGCGTTCTTTGATGCATAACTTTGGCCATCAGAGAACTCCCATAATGTGCTGGAAGGTGTACTGTTCGTAATATTTAAAAATCTTACTCCGGAGTTTACACATATTGGATTAGGTATAGAAAAATCCGTTTTAATGCCGGTAACCTGTATTAACGTATCGTATTTCAATGTATCGGTACATCCGCTGCTGCTGGTAACAGCAAGACTTACAGGAAATCTTCCTGTTGAGTTGTAGGTGTGTGCAAGGCTTCTATCTGTAGAAGTGTTGCCGTCCCCCAAATTCCATAAGTAGCTTAATTGTCCCGGACCAGATGAATTATTTGTGAAATTAACCAGGGCAGGAGGGTTGCACGTAGTAAGACTGCTGTTACTAAAGTTGATCACTACTCCCTCTGTAGCTTTAATATAAGATTGTTTTGAAATAAATTTTGTACAGCCTTTGTCATTAGTAACTTTCAACAAAACATTAAAATCCCCTGCACTTTTAAATGTCGCCACTGGGTTTTGCTCGTTAGATTGAATACCGTAACCAAAATCCCAAACCCATGCAACGTTTTTATTGCCGGAACCCGCGGTTGAAACATCGTTAAATTGAATTTTTAACGGGGAGCAGCCCCCTGTTTTGTCTGATGTGAATTCTACGGTAGGCTGGTCATACACTGTTATATATTGTTGCTTTGTAACTGTATTTGAACCATTGGCATTTGTAGCTGTTAATTTTACAGTATAAGCTCCGGGGGTAAAATACGTTGTGGAAGGATTTTTTTTTGTAGAAGTTGCGCCATTGCCAAAATCCCAAAGCAAGGAAGTTGCACCTACCGTTAAATCGCGAAAATCAACTATAATAGGAGAACATCCGGATCGAATATCTGAAGTAAAATTAGCAGAAGGTGTTTGGGCCTGGGAACATACGGATAGCAGAAAGAAATAAACTAAGAAAGTAGTTCTTTTTTTCAAGGATTAGATTCGCTTAACGGGTTTAAATAGGGTTGATCGAAAAAACAAACTTGTCCAAAACTCCGACTCTTACAAATATCTACGCATTGGGAAGTATCAATTCACCACCTTTACGTTATTGCTTATCCAGCCTTAAGGTTCTCACCTCACCATTTACTGTTTGTGTTGCTTCTACAAATGTCCAATTGTTACGAGTAATAGACCAGGTACCGTTAAGCAACGTTAAAGGTACATTAGCATTATTAAAGCTTGATGTAATGGTTTGAGCATTGGCATTGCCATCCCAGGTTCCTGTATGTTGAACAGACCCGGTTTTTATTGCATCAACAGTTTTATTCTCTTTGAATACGAAAGCATATCCGGAAAAATCAGATGTTATGTTACTAGTTCCTTTTACATAATTAGTTACAACCCACTGGCCGCTGGTCATTGCCTCAACTACTAAATCCTTCTGTATTTCCTCAATTGCTTTTTTACAGCTTATTGTCATTAATACCATCAAGATCAATACGAAGGCCTTGCTCATTGCGCTTATTTTTCTACAAGTTATAAATTTATACTCATTTACACAACTGCAGATTAGGATCATTTCGTTTTTGAAAGGTGCTTAGGTTTTTCCGTAGTGTTATTTTGGAAAACCGCCGGATGATTTTATTTCTTCAATTTCTTGTACATGGCGGTTATTATGTGCAGAAATAACTAGCATTAGCTGATAAACATCTATATACCCAAAATCAATTTTGGAAATATGATTGCGTACATCGTTGGTGGTAGTTTTTACATACTTGATAATCTCATTACGTTGCTGCTTTAAAGCCTTCAGAGATTCTTCTGTGGTTAGCCATTTTGATTTATCTGGTCCAAAATTTTCGGGAGCTCTGAATTTTTTGGCACAGTCAGCCATCATATTCAGTATATCTGAATCTGTAATTTTTATTTCTTTTGTTTTTTCAGGAGCTTTCTTCAAAGCTGTTTCTGCAAAACTCCACAAAGTGCTTTCCGCTACGGCCAGGTGTAAAATGCACTGCTTAACGGACCATTTGTCCGCAGCAGGTTGGTAATTCAATTGTGCTTCTGTCAGTCCTTTCACACTTGTAAAAAGATCATTTTTTGAGTCTTTCAGATGTTTCAATATGAATCGCCTTTCTTTACCTGTTAAAGTATCTTTTGGCACCTGGCTGGCCAAACCTGTAACTATAAGCAATGTAAGCAGTATATAACCTTTGGTTTTTTTATACATAAGCAAGTCAATATTAGCAAACTAAAGACTGCATCACAGAGGGTTAAAGATAAAGAACAACATTTATTTACTTTTTGCAGATGGGACTTTTATTTTTTTCAAAGGTAGTTTTTTCACCATGCCTCCACGGGTATCTTTAATACTTTGCATTACAATAAATGCCCGGCGGTCTATCTTCTCAACTTCAGTGGTGAGGCGATTTACCTCTAGCCTGGTAATGACAGTAAAAATTATATCGCTGGTATTTGACTTTTCTCCGCTTCTACCAAAGCCCTTTTTCCCTGTGTATATTGTGAACCCACGTCCTAATTGATTCTTTATCATGTCAGAAATCTGCCGGCTGTGAGTAGAGATAATAGTTACACCTGTAAATTCTTCTATGCCCTCTAAAATAAAATCAACTGTTTTAGAAGCTGCCAGATAAGTAAGAATGGAATACAAAGCTACCTCAACCGACAATAAATAAGCAGCCACAGAAAAAATCAGTATATTAAAAATAAGAATGAAGTCGCCTACAGATAAAGCTGTTCTTCTGTTTAAATAAATTGCCAAAACCTCAGTACCGTCTATAACACCACCGCCCCGTATTGTAAAACCAATACCCACCCCTAAAAAAAAACCGCCAAAAACTGCTACCAATAACTTATCGCTTGTTATAACCGGATAAGGAATAAAAGCAACTGCTAATGCTAATAAGGCAATTGCTATAATGCTTCTAATACTAAATCGCGGGCTTAATTGCCGGTACCCTAATAATAAAAAAGGGACATTAATTACAATGATAAGAATAGAAAGTGCAATACCTGTTTCCCTGTTTGCTAACAAAGAAATACCCATTACACCACCATCAACAAATCCATTAGGTATTAAAAAGCTGCGTAGACCGCAACCGGCAGATAAAACTCCTAATAAAATTTGTAAAGCATCTCTAACATTAGTACTTACACGATTGCGCAAACGTTTAACTGCACGACGCCGGTTAATATTTTCTATGCTGCGTGTATGATCTGGTTTGAAACCTTGTGAAACAGTTTGCACTATATCGTCGAATAGAGAACCCAGGAGATTTTCTTTGCAATTTAAAACATAGCTTGTACCAAAACGCAATGCATTAATTTTCACTTATGAAAATCACAGAAATTATAGCTGCTATAGAAGCTTTTGCTGCACCGGAGCTACAGGAAGAATACGATAATGCCGGATTGCTAACAGGCAACAAAACGAGCAATTGCACCGGCGTATTATGCACTCTTGATGTTACTCCGGAGATTGTTAAGGAAGCAATACAAAAAAAGTGTAATCTGATAGTGGCTCATCACCCTGTAATTTTCAAAGGGTTAAAGCAAATTAATGGTAAAAGCTACATAGAAAAGGTAGTGATTGATGCTATAAAAAATGATATTGCCATTTATGCAGCACATACCAATTTAGATAATGTAGTGCTGGGCGTAAATGGATATGTTGCAGGCAAACTCGGGATTAAAGATTTTAAGATTTTAGCACCTAAGCAAAAAATCCTTCGCAGGTTAATAACTTTCGCCCCAAATGATAAAGCTGAGCAAGTACGCCAGGCTGTTTTTAATGCCGGTGCCGGGAATATTGGCAAATATTCGGAGTGCAGTTTTAACAGTGAAGGTACAGGAACATTCAAAGCAGAAGAAGGTGCCGATCCTTACGTGGGTGAAGTTGGGGAACGGCATTATGCAACAGAAACTAAAATTGAAATAGTTTATCCTGTATACCTGGAATTACAGGTAGTTAAAGCCTTAATGGATAGTCATCCTTATGAGGAGGTGGCTTATGACATCTTTACCATGGAGAATATACATTATGGTATTGGTGCAGGCATTATTGGAGAATTAGAACAACCCGTTGCAGAAGAGTTTTTTTTGCAAACGCTAAAAAACTTATTTAACACTGGAGTGATAAAACATACTGTTTTAAGCGGAAAAGAAATTAAAAAAGTTGCACTGTGCGGGGGCGCCGGAAGCTTTTTAATAAAAAAAGCAGTTGCAGAAGGAGCCGATATTTATATAACAGCAGACGTAAAGTACCATGATTTCTTTGATGCGGATGGAAAAATGTTATTAGCAGATATTGGCCACTATGAAAGTGAAAAGTTTACAATTGACCTGTTGTACGACCTTTTACTGAAGAAATTTCCTAACTTTGCCGTCCTTAAAACGGAAGTGAATACAAATCCGGTAAGGTATTTTTAGATGAGACGACAGACGTGAAACGTGAGTTGGTCTCACGTCTGACATTGGGCGTTCCACCTTTATTACAACCTATATGTTACAAATTAAAAAACTACAATGGCCAACGTTAAAGAGTATTCTGTAGAAGAAAAACTTACCTCGCTTGTACATCTTCAGAAAATTGATTCCAAGCTTGATGAAATTAGTGTGTTAAAGGGTGAACTTCCAATGGAGGTTGCAGATCTGGAAGATGAAATTCAGGGTTTGCATGCGCGGCAGATGCGTATTGAAGAAGAAATTAATGGCATAACAGAGTTTATTGAGCAGAAAAAAGAAGCTATTAAAGAGGCACAGGCACTGGTTAAAAAGTATGAGAAGGATAGTGAAAATGTAAAAAATAATCGTGAGTTTGAGGCAATAAATAAAGAAATTGAAATGCAGCAGCTTGAAGTTAAGCTGTGTGAAAAGCATATAAAAGATGCCAACGAAGAAATTGCCGAAAAAGCACAGGCTCTGGAAAAAGCAAAAAAAGCAATTGCTGCCAAAGAAGGTGTTTTAACTACAAAGAAAGGCGAGCTTGAAAAAATAATTAGCACTACTGATAAAGAAGAAAAACAGGTTAGCAAATTGGCTTCTGATGCCAAGCAACATGTGGACCAGCGACTATTGGTTAGTTATGAAAAAATCAGGAAAAATTTTCGAAATGGATTGTCTGTTGTTCCTGTAGAAAGAGATGCCTGCGGTGGCTGTTTTTACTCTATCCCCCCGCAAAAACAAAGTGAAATTAAACAACGTAAAAAAGTGATGGTTTGTGAAAATTGTGGCAGAATTTTAGTGGATTCGGATTTGCATACTTCTATTAAAATAAAATAACAACTTTTATTATAAAGAAGCCTTCGCAGATTTGCGAAGGTTTTTTTTATTTACCAGAATGTAATAAATGGTATTTTGGTGAAAGTTTATGCTGGGCCGTTTAAGTATACAGAACTACGCTATTATTGATCAATTACAAATTGATTTTTCATCACGCTTAAATATTATTACGGGGGAAACGGGTGCGGGTAAATCTATTATAGTTGGTGCAATGGGTTTAATTTTAGGTCAACGAGCTGATAGTAACGTGCTGTTGAATAAGGATAATAAATGTATTGTCGAAGGTATTTTTCATATTCAGGATGTTTTAGAAAAAGTTAGATATTTTTTGAATGCCCACGATTTAGATGAACATGAGGAACTGGTTGTACGGAGAGAAGTTTCTCCAAACGGCAAATCCCGGGCATTTATAAATGATACGCCGGTTAATTTATATCAGTTAACACAACTGAGTTCTTTGCTGGTAGATCTTCATCAGCAATTTGATACACTTGAATTAGAACAAACAGAATTTCAGAGAGAAGTGCTGGATGCATTGGCAGGTAATTTCCCGGTAATACAGGATTACCGAAAAATTTTTGAAGAAGCACAATTATTGGTAAAAAAGTTAGAAGCACTTAATAGTGACAAAGCACAATTTGAAAGGGAACTTGACTATCACAAGTTTCAGTTTAACGAGCTGAAAGAAGCAGATTTCAAAGAGAATGAATTAGAGGATTTAGAGCAGGAGCTAAAATTATTATCAAACGCAGAAGAAATAAAGGGTGCATTAACTAAGGCGTATTTTGAATTAGAAGAAAACGAAGATGCGATCAACAGTAAAATAAAAATTCTTCTGAATCATCTGCAGCAATTCAGTGATGTTCATCCTTCCTTGCCGTCTTTAGCAGAGCGATTGCAATCTGTATATATCGAGTTGCAGGATATTGCTGATGAAGCAGACCGTATGAATGATCATGTGAATTATGACGCAGCAATCATTGAAAAAATTAATGACCGGTTGTCTTCAGGATACCGCCTGTTAAAAAAACATGGTGTTAAAACCACAAATGATTTACTGGCTATTAAAGATCAATTGGAGCAAAAACTTCAGGCGGTTTTAAATATAGATGATGAAATTGAAGCCACAGGTAAAAGTTACCAGTCGATCCTGGCAAAAGTACAGGAACAGGCTTTAAAAATTTCTGATGCACGTAAGGCACAGGTAAAGCCTCTGGAGCAGCAGGTAAATAAAATGCTCTCACGTGTAGGCATGCCCAACGCCAGGGTACGTGTAGAAGTGCAAAAGTTGGCGTCTCTGCAGCAACACGGCATGGATGCTATAGAATTTCTGTTTGATGCCAACCTGCCTGCCGGACAAGCAGGTAAAAGCAATCAATTTCAGCCATTGCGTAGAGTGGCAAGTGGGGGTGAGTTAAGCAGGTTAATGCTGTGTATAAAATCATTGGTTGCAGCTTCAATAAACCTGCCCACATTGATATTTGATGAAATTGATACAGGAATATCCGGGGAAGCAGCAAAACAGGTAGGTATTATTATGAAGGAGCTGGCCGCATCAAGGCAGGTAATTTCTATTACGCATCAGCCCCAGATAGCAGGTAAAGCAAACACTCATTTGCTGGTGTATAAGGCCATTAAAAATAATACGGTAACAACAGGAGTGAAAGAATTATCTACCGATGAACGTATTGTAGCCATTGCTAAAATGTTAAGCGGTGAAAAACCTACTGCTGCGGCACTGGAAAATGCACGGGAAATGGTAATGAATTAGTTATGGCGGGGCATTTGTGTATTGCCTACCAGGTTATTTATATCCATTTTTCCAAAGTAAGGCGTTAGCTGATCTGTGCTGGAAAAAGCCTTCATTTTAACCGGAACATTAAAGTGCCTGTGGTGGAAAAGCTCAACGTAAAACGCATCCACCTGATAGAGTTGTATGTCAAATATTTTTTTCTCCCTTGTACCTATAAGTACTCCCCGTTCCGAGAGCACTTTTTCCCGGTCGCTTTCACTGAACCTTCCGAATTCACGGACTTTCATAAAATTAATTTTAGAATAGCAGTTGATTATAGACGCCTGATTGATAAAGGTTGTTGCAATGTAATAAACTTTATTTTTACCATTACAAAATTATAACGTATGTCCAACAACCTGCTCCAGGGAAAGAAAGGGATAATTTTTGGCGCTTTAGATGAAAAATCAATTGCCTGGAAAACAGCTCTTGCCTGCCACGGCCAGGGTGCACAAATAGTCCTTTCCAATGCGCCGGTGGCATTACGTATGGGGGAAATTAATAAACTGGCAGAGGCTGTAAATGCGCCTGTTATTGGGGCAGATGTTACAAGCATGGATGATTTAAAAAAGCTTTTTGAAGAAACGGTAAAACACTTTGGCGGGGGAGTTGATTTTGTGCTGCACTCCATAGGAATGAGCTTAAATGTGAGAAAGGGTAAGCATTATACAGAGTTGAATTATGAGTGGAACCAAAAAACCATGGATATTTCTGCCATGAGTTTACACCGTGTGTTAAGAACAGCATGGGATCTGGATGCAATGAACGAGTGGGGTAGTATTGTAGCATTAACGTACATTGCTTCTCAGCGGGTTTTCCCCGACTATAATGAAATGGCAGATGCAAAAGCCCTGTTGGAAAGCATTACCCGGAGCTTTGGCTATCATTATGGCGTAAAGAAAAAAGTAAGAGTTAACACCATTTCGCAATCTCCTACACGTACCACAGCCGGAAGCGGTGTTAAAGGTTTCGATGCTTTTATAGATTATGCGGAAAAGATGAGCCCTTTAGGAAATGCCTCAGCAGAAGATTGTGCTAATTACTGTGCATTTATGTTTAGCGATTTAAGCAGAATGATCACTATGCAAAATCTCTTTCACGACGGTGGATTTAGTTTTACCGGTGTTAGCGAAGCAATTATAACCCCTGGCCCATGAAGTGAAATTGATTTCTTACAGAAGTACTTGTATTTAAAAAAAAATTTAAGTGAATTGATACTCCCTTTTCAGGGAGAAGGAGGGTTTTAATATTCATCTTCGTTGAACATAAAATCTTCCTGGGATGGATAATCCGGCCAGATGTCTTCAATACTTTCATATACTTCACCTTCGTCCTCCAGCTCCTGCAAATTTTCCACCACTTCTATGGGTGCACCTGAACGGATGGAATAATCTATCAATTCATCCTTAGTGGCTGGCCATGGCGCCTCTTCCAGGTACGAAGCTAATTCTAACGTCCAAAACATTTTAGCGTATTTAAAATAAGATTTTTTGAAGTATAATTTCTATGCCAAAACCTGCTATAACAGTTTAAAATTCCGGCAAATGTAGGGTTATTAAGCTATTTTCCAAATGCGCTTTTTTTCACAGCAAAATCACAATGCTTTTGCCATACAGCATTGTTTATAGATATTTGGCCGCTACTCATAATTATTTTAAATGTTGCAGGCAAAGAATATTCATAAAAAGTTTGGTACTGTGGAAGTTTTAAAGGGTGTTGATATAGCAATTAGCAATGGAGAAATTGTGAGTATTGTTGGTTCGTCCGGCGCAGGCAAAAGTACCCTGCTGCACATACTTGGAACGTTGGATAAAGCAGATAAAGGAGAAGTTTATTTACACAACGAAAGAATCAGTGAGTTAAAGGGTAATCAACTTTCTGCCTTCCGAAACAAACATATTGGTTTTGTTTTTCAGTTTCATCACCTTCTTCCGGAGTTTACGGCGCTGGAAAATGTATGCATACCTGGGTGGATAGCTAACTCCAAAAGAAATAAAATAAACCAAAGGGCAGAAGAGCTGTTAACACTTTTAGGTTTGCAGGAGCGCTTGCATCATAAACCAAATGCGCTTTCTGGTGGTGAACAACAACGTGTCGCTGTGGCAAGATCATTAATCAATACTCCGGATATTGTATTTGCAGATGAGCCAACAGGTAACCTGGATTCGGCCAACGCTAAAGAACTACATCATCTATTTTTTGACCTTCGAAAACAATTTAGCCAAACCTTTTTAATTGTTACTCACAACGAGGAACTTGCAAAACTTAGTGATAGGGTTGTGCATATGAGAGACGGAAAGATAGTCGGCGGCCCCCTCTAACTCCCCGGAAGGAGAGGATTGCATCAGCACAGCCATAGTTAAGCAGTTCTAAATTTTGAACAGAGACATCCGACTAATATGATAAGTCAATTAAGTTGGCAATGTGCAAGGATGGCTTCCCCTTTCGGGGGAAGTCGGAAGGGGGCAACTAAGCCCTCCCTTTGGGAGGGTTTGGATGGGGCGTTCTCGGCTTCCATTGTATTTCTTCACCATCCTGTAAATGGTTAATAAACCTGGCAACTATAAACAAATAATCGCTTAGCCGGTTCAAATATTTTAGTACCAAAGGTTCCACTTCCATATTTTCCATCTGCATGGCTACACAAGTTCGTTCAGCTCGGCGGCAAACGCATCTTGCCACATGCGTAAAGGAAACGGCAGGGGAGCCACCAGGTAAAATAAATGCCTTCATTTCCGGCAATACTGCATTCATCCGGTCAATTTCAGATTCTAAATATGCAACATCTGTTTCCAGTAGATCAGGTATTTTTAATTTAGTCTCCTTATCAGGGTCACACGCTAATGAAGAGCCAATTGTAAACAACCTATCCTGTACTTCTTTCAAAGTAGTTTTTGTAGAACTATCTTCTATGCTGTCCGCTACTACACCTATCCAGGAATTTAATTCATCAATTGTTCCATAACTTTCTATCCGGATGTGGCTTTTTGGAACTTTCGTTCCTCCAATCAATGCCGTAGTGCCTTTATCCCCGGTTTTGGTATAAATTTTTATTGCCATGATCCTATCCCCTAAAAGGGAATTTTTACGTTATAAAATAAATTTCGTTTTACAATACCTGATTTTTTTTGCAACGCCATAGTATATTTCACTTTTAGAATCATATCATCGCTGATGCAGAAAACAAATGTATTGATAATTGGCGCTGGCCCAACCGGTTTAATGGCAGCTTGCCAATTGCAGCGATATAATATTAATTATATAATTATTGATAAGAAAGAAGGTCCTACCAAAGAATCAAGGGCATTGTTGCTTCATGCCCGATCCCTTGAAATTTTGGACCAGATGGAAATTGCAGAAGAAGCAATAGAGCAAGGGGAAATAATTCAAAAAGCACAATTTATTATCGGCAATAAAAAAGTGCAGGAAATACGGCTTGGTGCAATTGGCAGAGGATTAAGCCCGTTCCCTTTTTTGCTGGTGCTGGAGCAAAGTAAGAACGAAGAAATGTTATCTAAATATCTTCAGCACAATGGTGGTGAAGTTTTATGGAATACAGAAATGCGTTCTTTAGAAAAGGATAATGATAAGGTATTGGTGGTTGTTAAAAATAACAACAATGAAAAAAGTGTAATACAAGCTGATTACGTGATAGCAGCCGATGGTGGCAGAAGTAGTGTGCGGGATGTTTTAGATATTCCTTTTGAAGGCGGTACATATGAGCATATTTTTTATGTAGCAGATACTAAACTGGATTGGCAATGGGGACATGATAAGTTGAGTATTTACTTACATAAGCAAACTTTTCTTGGTTTGTTTCCCATGAAAGGTGAGAAAAGGTTCCGTGCCATCGGTATTTTACCGCCATCATACCAAAATGAACATCCTGAAACCTTTGAAGAAATTGTTCCTCATATTCAGCAGCAGGTAAAAATTCCTCTAAAATTTTCCGATACTGACTGGTTTTCTATTTATCGTCTGCACCACCGCTGCATTCAGAATTTTAGAAATGATCATGTATTTTTTGCTGGTGATGCAGCACACATTCATAGCCCTGCCGGCGGACAGGGCATGAACACAGGTTTGCAGGATGCATATAATCTTGCATGGAAGCTGGCATTTGTTATTAAGGGTTTGGCAAAAGAAGATTTGCTGAATACATACGAACAGGAACGGCTGCCATTTGCAAAACAGTTAATTGCATCTACTGACCGGGCTTTTGCAATAATCACTTCTGTAAAGTGGTACAACCGGTTATTCAGGATGCGAATTATGCCGGTATTTTTTTCACTCTTGTTCCGGTTAAAAAGAACACGTTTAAGGGTTTTTAAAACAATATCTCAAATTGGCATCAGGTATATTTCTTCCGATCTTACTGTAAACCGGGTAACAAAATTATTAAATGTAAAAGCAGGGGAACGTTTTCCATACATGACAACGAAAGATGGCACCAGCGTATATAACATGTTAAAGGAACCACTGTTTCATGCACTTGTTTTTTCAAAAAAGAAACAATCCAGATTAGCCACAGAAGCTTCGGAAATGGAAACAGAATTCCGTAAAATTTTTAAGGTGATAGATATGACTAAAGAGGAGAGAATCATGCAGCAATTTAAAATTTCAACGGACACGGTTATTCTTATACGCCCCGATAATTATATTGGATTGATTACTGATGAGGGAATTAAAGTGGTAAAGGATTACTTGAAGAAGCTGCAGCCGGAAGCGGAAGTTCCCAGCCTGCAATCAGAAGTGGGAGGGTAGTTGTCAGCCGGGAGTCGGCAGTTGATAGTTGACAGTTGACATTCAGTCTGACTGCGAACTCTGAACTTCGCACTCTTAACTCTGAACTCCCAATTCTGAAATCCCGACTCTGAACTGGCCCCGGCTATCACTTTCAATCATACCATCCCGCAGCCGTATAATGCGATGCGCATGGCGTGCTATATCTACTTCATGCGTAACTAAAACAACTGTATTTCCGGCATTATGAATTTTGCCGAAAATGTCCATTATTTCTTCTGAGGTTGTAGAATCCAGGTTACCTGTTGGTTCATCTGCAAGAATAATAGATGGATCATTTACCAAAGCCCTTGCAATTGCCACCCGTTGATTTTGTCCGCCACTCAGCTCGTTAGGCCTATGGTGGCTTCTATCCCTTAAACCCACCTGGTCCAGCACGTGTGCTGCTTTTTCCATTCGTTGCTTTTTTGGTACACCAGCATATACCAAAGGAAGCGCTACATTTTCTGCAGCAGTTAGCCTGGGCAATAAATTAAACTGCTGAAAAACAAAACCTATCTCTTTGTTTCTGATCTCTGCAAGGTCATTGTCCTCCATTCCACTTACATCTTTTGTGTTTAAAATATATTTACCTGCGGTTGGCGTATCCAGGCAGCCGATTATATTCATTAAAGTACTTTTACCCGAGCCGGAGGGTCCCATTAGAGCCACATATTCGCCTTTAAAGATATCGGTTGAAATGCCCTTCAACACTTCAACCACTTGTTTACCAAGGAAATAATTTTTCTTAAGATTTTCTAAATGGATGATGGGATGCATTGTGAGACTTCAAAATTTCAATTATGTATTAGACCAATCTTTTATCATTTTATCAAACTGTATCTGCTTTAACTATATAGGTGTCATTGCTCCACCGAAAAGCTGCTTCCAGCTTGGGCATTTCCTTAAAATAGGTTTGACACATTTCCACCGCCTTTATCTGGTGTTGCTGGTTTGCTTCAAATTTTATTTTGATCTGGCTCATTAATTAAATCAGCTTCTTGCAGCAGCTCGTGCATCTTTTGCTGCAACAGTTTTTTGTCAGGTAATTTGGTTTGGTATTCTGCAATCAATGCAGGACTCATGTTGCGGCTCATGGCATACTCCACGACTTCTGTGTCTTTGGTTTTGCAAAGGAGTACGCCAATGCTTGGATTTTCATGCGGCTTTTTTACATCACGGTCTAGTGC
>JBHENB010000014.1:0-53275 GCA_046262255.1 Chitinophagaceae bacterium | reverse complement strand
GGTTACAGCTACTCATTAAATATACGCATGTTTTAATTTCATAAGAGAATCCCAAGAGACGCCGTACGCCTGTGATATACAACAGATTATCATTGCACATTTTATGTTGTTCAATAAGTTCAAATTTTTATAATGTAAATATTTACATTATAATAAACGCAACGATCATAACAAGAAAAGCGCAGTGCACTTTACATCAAAAAATGACGAGCAGCGATACGAAGGATGAACGCCTGCCTGCCGCAGGCAGGTAATGCGACGCAACAACCCATCAGGGTATAAAAGCTGGTAACCAAAATAACTTTCACCTACTGAAACAATGCCCCTGCAATACAGGCACACATCAAACAGGCAATGGTTCCGCCAATTAATGCCTTTACACCAAGTTCTGTAAGATTGCGCCGCTGGCTGGGAGCAAGCTGGCTGATACCACCTATTTGAATGCCAATAGAAGCAAAGTTGGCAAAGCCGGAAAGTGCATAAGTGGCGATGATCATAGATTTGGAATCAATAATAAGATTTTCAGCCTTCATTTTAGCCATTGAAATATAGGCTACGAATTCATTTAAAATTGTTTTTTCGCCCAACAACTGGCCAATAGAAATCATATCTATTGCATTAACCCCAATTAGCCAGGCAACAGGAGAAAAAACGTAACCCAATACCATTTGCAAAGACAGGGCTGTATAACGGCCGCCGGTTGCTGCAGCAATCTGTGTATTCAAATGAGTAAGATCACCAATCCAGCCCATTAAACCGTTTACCACCCATACCACAGCTGTGTAAACAATAAGCATGGCACCTACATTTACCGCCAGTTTTAAACCATCCGTTGTGCCCAGCGATAATGCATCTAAAAAGTTATCACCTAATTTATCTTTAGGCACCGTTATGTCTTTTGAAATTAAGTGGGGCTCGCTTTGCGGAAATAATATTTTTGCAACAACAATAGCAGCCGGGGCACTCATTATAGTTTGGCTGAGCATGTGCAAGGCAAAATAGTTTTGCTGAACAATATCGGTACCACCTAGCATACCCACATAAGCAGCCAGCACACTGCCGGCAGTATTTGCCATACCGCCAACCATAATTAATAATATCTCGGATCGTGTCATTTTTTCGAGGTAGGGACGTATCATCAGTGGCGCTTCTGTTTGTCCTAGAAAAATGTTTGCTGCTGTTGACAAGCTTTCCGGCCCGGAAATGTTTAATTTATTGAGTAAGTATGCAAAAACAAACACTAATTTCTGCAGTATGCCCAAATAAAATAATATGGCAGAAAGTGCTGCGAAAAAGATAATGTTTGGCAATACCTGTATTGCGAATACATACGCCCAGTTTTGAGATGGATCTGCAAGATTTCCAAATAAGAATTCCGTTCCCTTGTGACTTACATTAATTAACGCAACAAATACACTGGAAGCTGATTGTAAAATAATTCTGAAAATATCCGGTGGACAGATTTTGGTATAAACACAAATGGTAACAATTGCAGCAGAAAGAAGGATATTCCACTTCATTAATTCTGCATGTCGGGCGCCCATTTTAAATGCAATCACTAAAATAGTAATTGCACTTACAAGCATTGCTAAACCAGACCAATTGCCAAATATTTGTGCTGCTAATATTAATCCGGCTATAAATAAAACCTGCCAGACTATTGACAGAGCAATATGCAGTACATCGTATGTTATAGATGCATTTTGTGTCTCCGGGGCTTGTGTATTATTATTGATTGAAGTATTATGAGTGTTGCTGTTTTTAATTTTTAAAAACTTTCTAACAATAGTGTATAGCAACACCACTCCAAACATCATCCAAAACACCGGCTGGCCCATGAAAGTGGTGTGCAACACACCCATTGCAAACATTACCTGAGCAACCACACCAAGTATTACCAGTTTCCAGCTAATTGCCTTCCGGTTGGTGCTTAACAGATAACAGACAAGGATTAAGAAAGCCATACCTAAAGCACCGCGGCCAAGGTTTTGTAAGACAGGGTTCATGTACAAGCAGTTGAATTAGCAGCAATATAATTATAAATGTAAGAAGCCGTCAACGCAATAAAAAAACCCGCACTTCTGTAAAGTAATGCGGGTTTAATTTTTTTAATTAAATGATCAATTAATATGGGCCTCAATTTTTTTTACAAAGTTGCCCTTTGGCTGTGCACCAACCAATTTATCAACTACCTGTCCATTTTTTATGAACAATATGGCAGGTATACTGGTAATGCCATAGTTCATACTTATTTGCGGATTATCATCAACATTCACTTTTCCAACATTTACTTTTCCGTCATAATCTTTAGATAATTCTTCAATTACAGGCCCAATTGCCCTGCAAGGGCCGCACCACTCTGCCCAGAAATCTATTACAGACAATTTATCGGAGGTTAACACTTCGGTTTGAAAGTTAGAGTCATTAAATTCTTTAGCCATGATTTTATATTTTTATGTCAATGATGTTTTACTTGCAAATTTACAACCAATCCATCTTATCTGCAGTGTTGGCAATGTTTTCATGCACATTGTCAGGCACTTTTGTTAATTAGTTGCTACATGCACTTCTATTTCTGGCTTATCATCCAGAAAGGTGATCAATTCATTATTCATTTGGAAGCCATTATCAAGTGTCATCAAATTAACCTTCCAGTCGTTTTTTGGTTCTGATACCACTAATTTAAGTCCGGCTTTGCC
Source organism: Chitinophagaceae bacterium (assembly GCA_046262255.1). Taxonomy (GTDB): domain Bacteria; phylum Bacteroidota; class Bacteroidia; order Chitinophagales; family Chitinophagaceae; genus Flavisolibacter. The sequence continues at coordinate 50,576 of JBHENB010000014.1, read as the reverse complement.
AGGATATTTTTTAAAGTTTTTTTCTAAAAAGTTTACTGTTTCCTCCTGCACGTTACGAACATCTATTTCCATGCAAAGCTGTTTGGTTAATTGAGATTTTATGTTCTCTGCCAATATAATACTGCTGATTCGAAACTCAAACTCATCTTTATTGTAACGCTGCTTAAAGCATCCAGTGATAAAAATTGATTGCCCAACTTGCAGGTATGGGCTATACCTAACATAATCATCACCCCACAACATAATTTCTGTTTTGGCAGTATAGTCTTCTACTACAAATGCACCATATTTATTGCCCTGCCTGGATATGCGATGGTTGGCTTCACTAACCAAACAAAGAAGCTTATATGTTTTACCACTGCTGATGAGTGTGGTAGAGTCTTTGATATCATTGAAGTCCTGTAAAATGGTGATGCCATAGTGCCTTTTTTCAAACTTATAATGATCTAACGGGTGGCCACTTAAAAACATTCCGGTCACTTCTTTTTCGTGGTCTAACTGTACTGTTAACGGCCAGGGAGCGCATTTGGCAATTTGCGGAGGTTTTATATCCATTGCAAGAGGTAAGTCTCCAAAAAGAGTGTTGGTACTGTTGGCGGTCTGGGACTGCATGATTTGCCCAAAACGAATAATACGCTCTAATCCGCACTGAGTTTCGCCTTCAGGAATACATAAATATTGAGCCCGGTGCAGCTCCGTAAAGCAATCAAATGCACCGGCATACACAAGGCTTTCTAATGTTTTTTTATTTACAGTACGCTGATTAATCCTTTTTATAAAATCAAAAACAGTATTGTAAACACCGTTGTTTATTCGTTCTTCTATTATACTTTCTACAGCTGCTTCACCAACACCTTTTAATCCGCCTAATCCAAAACGTATTTCACCAGATTTATTTACAGCAAACCCTTTTAATGATTCATTTATATCCGGCCCCAGCACCTTTATTCCCATTTTTTTGCATTCTTCCATAAAGAAGGTGATCTTTTCAATACCACCGGCATTATTTAAAACCGCGGACATGTATTCTGCAGGATAATGTGCTTTTAAATATGCTGTTTGATAAGCAACATACGCATAACAAGTCGAATGAGATTTATTGAAAGCATATTGAGCAAAAGCTTCCCAGTCAATCCATATTTTTTCCAGCTTTTCTTTTAGATAACCATTTGCGGTAGCACCTTCAATAAACCTTCCTTTCATTTTATCTAATGTCTTCCTGTCTTTTTTACCCATTGCTTTTCGCAATACGTCGGCTTCGCCTTTTGTGAAACCAGCAATCTTTTGCGCAAGTAGCATTACCTGTTCCTGGTAAACAGTAATACCATAAGTTTCTTCCAGAATTTCTGCCATTTCGGGCAGATCATAAGTCACGGTTTCTCTTCCGTGTTTTCTATCTACATATCTTGGAATATAAGCCATGGGGCCAGGTCGGTACAAGGCATTCATTGCAATGAGATCCGCAAATTGATCCGGCTTTAGTTCCTTCAGGTATTTTTGCATACCATGGCTTTCAAACTGAAATGTTCCAATTGTATCGGCATGCTGGTATAGCTTGTATGTTTTTTCATCATCCAATGGTATTGCATCAATATCTATTTCAACGCCATGGTTTTGCCTGATTAACTCTAATGCATTTTTAATAATACTAAGGGTTTTCAGCCCCAGAAAATCCATTTTTATAACTCCGGATTCTTCAATGATGCTTCCGTCAATTTGGGTAATGCACAGGTTTGTATCTTTTGATGTAAAAACAGGTATCAGGTCTGTAAGATCTTGCGGAGCAATAATTATCCCCGCTGCATGCACACCCGTATTACGCACTGAACCTTCCAGCCGTTCAGCAATATGCAATACTTCGCTCTGCAGCGAGTGCCCTTTATATATTTCTCTTAACTTCTTAACGTTCTCAATATCATCACTGCCAAAGTTTTCTTTTTCTTCCAAAGAGGCCTCACCGTCCCGCATAGTCAGCGGTGCTTTTAATACCCGGTAGAGTTTCACACCAGGACGTTCCGGAACCAGTTTGGCTAATGTATTCGATTCAGGCAGGGAGAGATCCATAACACGAGCCACATCTTTAATACTCATTTTGGCTGCCATCGTACCGTAAGTAACTATCTGAGCCACACGGTTCCTGCCATATTTTTCTACAACATAATCAATTACCTTCTGGCGTCCTTCATCATCAAAATCCGTATCAATATCGGGCATTGATTTTCGATCTGGATTTAAAAATCTTTCAAATAGTAAATTATATTTTATAGGATCAATGTTGGTAATGCCAATGGAATAAGCAACCACACTTCCTGCTGCACTGCCACGTCCTGGACCTACAAAAACATTCATTTGACGTCCTGCTCTTATGAAGTCACTTACAATGAGAAAATAACCCGCATATCCCATAGATTTGATGGTGAACAGCTCAAAATCTATACGCTCCCGTAATTCTTCACCTATTTCATGATAACGGTTTTTGGCGCCTGCATATGTAATGTGTTTTAAATATTCCCATTGATTAAGGTTGTTATTTTCATGAAGCTGAAACTCTTTTGGTATCGGAAAAGCAGGCAGCAGAATGTCTCTTTTAAGATTCAGCAACTGCACTTTCCCTGCCACCTCATTGGTATTATCAATTGCTTCGGGCAGATCAGAAAACACCTGGGACATTTCTGCAGTATTCTTAAAATAAAATTGATCATTGGGAAAAGCAAAACGTTTATTTTTCACATGTACATCATCATCTGTTAGCTCATTTAATTTTTCGGTAGTTACTTTTTCGCCTGTATTAATGCATAGTAAAATGTCATGAGCGTTATAGTCAGCCTGCTCTACATAATGAGAATCATTGCTGGCAATTATCGTAACATTAAACTTTCTTGCAAACCTTATCAAAACCTCGTTTACTTTCTCCTGTTCCGATAAACCATGCCGTTGCAACTCCACATAATAATCTTCGCCAAACAAATTCAGCCACCATTTGAATTCTATTTCGGCTTCCGCTTCCCCCTTCTTAATTATAGTTTTTGGTACTATAGCTCCTAAACAACAGGTGGTTGCAATTAATCCTTCGTGGTATTTCTCAATAAGTTCTTTATCAATACGTGGATATTTACTGTACAAACCTTCCATGTAGCCGAGGGAAGTAAGCTTCATCAGGTTTTTATAACCTGTTTCAGTTTTAGCAAGAAATATCTGGTGAAAACGAGGATCTTTCTCCTCTTTAGTGAATGTTTTGCGGTGACGATCAAGAGTAACATAAAATTCGCAACCTATAACAGGCTTTACTTTAGGTTGTCCATTAACATCTGTATGCTTATAGGCCTGTGCTACAAATTCAAAAACACCAAACATATTACCATGGTCGCTTATTGCCATTGCAGGCATACCATCCGTAATAGCCTTTTCATATAAGGTTGGGATAGAGGCGGCACCATCTAGTAACGAGAATTGCGTGTGTACGTGTAAATGCGAAAATTTCATGTTTTAACTTAAGAAATGGATTCGTAGTGAATTTCCAGATACAATTTATTATGTAAGGTGCAATAAAACCTTAATAATTTTCGTTGAAAGAATTCCACAGTTGTGGGAAAACTTTTATACTTTCGCCCGCATTCCAGAAAACCTTAAAAAAGTTATATGGTAAAAAACCTTATCGCCGCTTCAACGATAGTGTTAATGATGGCATCTGCAAACCCTGTTTCAGCTCAAAAAAATCAAATCTCTTCACTCGCTACCAAATCGGAAGTCAAATTTCTTGATCATATTATGTCTGGCTTCAATAATGCGTTTGAAAGTCTGAATTCAAAAATATCCGGCGCGAGATTTGTCACGCCTTTCCGCTTCATAAAAAATGAAAATCCATCTGAGGAAGCTGTCTCAATTGAAAAAGCCAGCAGCCTGCAATTAAAGTTTTCCATTCTTTTGGACATGGAAGTAGAGGCTATCACAAATATCGGCTTGCTTCAGCTAATAGATGAATGGTTAGGTACGCGTTATATATATGGTGGCACCAACAAAGCCGGAATTGATTGTTCTGCTTTTGCGCAAGCTCTTTATGCAGGGCTTTTTGGCTTTATGCTCCCACGTACAGCCAGGGAGCAACATAAGGTTACCCGGAAAGTATCCCGGACTGAAATACAAGAAGGCGATCTTGTTTTCTTCAATACACGACGTGGTGTTTCTCATGTTGGAATATATCTGCAAAACAACAAGTTTGTTCATGCGGCCTCGTCGCGAGGAGTAATGATCAGTGATTTAGATAATGATTACTGGGCCAACCGGTTTATCAGTGTTGGCAGATACGACAAGCCGGCAGGGCCTCAGAATTTTTTCTCACAGCCTTAATCTATTTTGCACCGACTCTAAAACTGGTTTAACATCAGGCGAGAGCTTTAGTGTAATTGCTCCTGTCACAAAAAGAATACTAAAAAAAGTACTTCGCAGCACAATCCACAGAAAGCCTGTTTGTTGGCTAAATAATAAGTAACAAACATAATAACAGAAACCTGCCAGTAAAACGGTATATAAACTTTTAATAGTAAACGGCTGCATGCTGAATTTCCGAAGTAGGAAGAGGTATCGTAACAAATTATAAATGGTAAATGCAATAAGGTTAGAAATAGCAGGCCCAACTACACCTAATTGCCGTGTAATAATATAATTCAGCGGTAATGCCAGTGACAGAAGAACCAGCCCTGTTACAAACTCAAACCGCCAGAAAACAGAGGTTCCAATTATTTGGGAATTTACTCCTGTACCCATATCAATTATCCGGGTAAGCCCGATAAAAAAAAACGGGTACATGGCTTGCAAATAGGAAGGTTTCAAATTAAATGTGTTGATGCCATCTTCAAAATTCAACCAGATCAAACAGAACATGGCACAGGAAAATATCAATTGATTTATGGAAGAACGTTGGTAGATTTTGTTGATCTTTTCATAGTTCTTTTCCTTCCATGCTTGTGAAAGTGGACCTATTGATGCCGAAATAATTCCTCTTTGAGGGGCCTGAATAAGGCTGGAAATGTTTTGTGCTAAAACAAAAATACCGGCTACCGCCATTCCGTTTGGTAAAACTGCCGCCAATACAATTGTATCAAAAACTGAAGCTATAGTAAAAACCAAACCTCCTGCCCATGTAAAGGAGACAAGAGCAAGGATTTTGCGAAAGAATCTTTTGGTGACTTTGCTCACAGAAAAAACAAAAGAAAGCTTTTTGGTTCTGAACAAATAAATAATAAGTACCAGTGCCAGTAGTATATAAAGAAAAGCATACAACTTAATAAAAGCATCAAAACCGCTAATAACCTGGTAAGTAGTAAGAACGATAAGTACTGTAATAAAAATTCTGAATAAAACTTCTTTCAAAAAATTGCTCAGTATAGCCTTTCGTTGTTGCCAGGCATAAGCTTCCAAAACAACGAATAGGGTTAAACCAAACCCAAAAGGGAAGAGCCAGTAGTAATATTGTAATAGTTCCGGGGAGTTATTAAATACTTTGTCAATAAGAATATTTTTAAATCCTACGCCGGCAGCAATAACAAATAAAAAGCCAACACATGGTATCAATAAAGCCCATGTTGCCATATCGTTTTTTCCGGTGGTTAAATGGCTGTTATAATAGGGAAAGAATTTTCCTATAAATGCCGGCATTCCCAGGCTGGCAACGCTGAACATAATATTTGCAATAGCTATGAAAGTGCCGGTAAGACCGTATTGCGCTTCTGAAAAGCCACCCTGTCTGGTAAATAAATAAGTATTGAAGAAACCAAGAGCAAAACCAAAATATACAAGTATAGATGAAACAATACTTTGCCTTCGAATGCTGCTCATGAAGTAAAAGTAATGAATAGTGAAAGGTGCATATCAAGGATAGCAGGAAAAACAAAATGTGTTTTTACACGCAACGCATTTGTTTTCTAATCATCTTTTTTCACTTTAATATAAAAGTTTGGATCAACAGATACTTTTAATGCTGAATCTCTGTTCATGCTTATTGCCTGCCATTTGCTGGTTGGATATAGCCACTTACCGTTCGTAAGTTTTACTGGCATATTGAAACCTTCTACAACACTATCCCATTTATATCTCAACTCCCTTGCATCAGCATCTAACAGCAACACAGGAATGTTTTTAGTACGCAGGTATTGATCAAAAATCTTTTTAAAATTTTTATTACTTTGTTTAGACATGTAATCCTCAACCTGGCTGCTGGTTACCGTTTGATGATAGAAGTCTTTGTTTAACCCACGCAAAATATTCCTAAATTTTTCATCATCATTAATTACCTGACGAATGGTATGAAGCAAATTTGCTCCTTTGGAATACATGTCACCGCTGCCTTCCTGGTTTACTCCATAAGGACCAATTACAGGTTGATCATTAGAAATATTTTTTCTTATTCCTTGTACATATTGATTCCCTGCATCCTTACCATAATAATATTCAGTAAATAAAGTTTCTGAATAGTTAGTAAAACCTTCATGCACCCACATATCAGCTATATCTTTTGTTGTAATGTTGTTACCAAACCATTCGTGCCCGTTCTCGTGTACAATAATAAAATCCCATTTTAATCCCCAACCTGAGCCGGAGAGGTCTCTGCCCAAATAACCATTTTCAAAACGGTTTCCATAAGCAACCGCACTTTGATGCTCCATTCCAAGGTGCGGAGCTTCTACTAACTTATATTCATCTTCATAAAACGGATAAGGACCAAACCAATGCTCAAATGCCTTTAGGGTTTGGTGCACTTGCTGAAATTGCTTTTTTGCTTTTTCTAAATTATAATCCAACACCCAATAGCTGCAATTCAATTTCCCCTTTTCACCATTATAAGTCTCTGTAAAATTTACATAATGCCCAATGTAAGGAACTATATTATAATTGTTAATAGGATTAACCACCTGCCATTTGTAAGATGCCACTCCATTGCTCATATTTTTACTCTTTAATTTTCCATTCGCTACAACAACCAGGGTGTCCGGAATATTAACGGTAAGGGTTGCTCCATTATCAGGTTCATCGCTTTGATGATCTTTACACGGGTACCACGCAGACGCCCCTAGTCCCTGCACTGCAACACTCATCCACGGGCGACCCAATTTATCTTTCGACCAGATCCATCCCCCATCCCATGGAGGTGTAAGTGCAGGACGCGGAATGCCATGATAAAAAACAGTAATGGAATGAATGCTGTTCTTTTTAGCCTTTGGAAGGGGAACATACCACACATTTCCACGGTTGTAGTAAGGCTTTAGAGGATAGTTGATGTACAGTTTGTTATTGTAATAAAAACTGTCAATGGTCAGGAGCTGCTGAAGATCAATTTGCAAATAATCAGCATGAGCATCTGTGAGAACCTTATATCGAATCGCATTCTTTCCCTTTATGGATCTTGTGTTATAATCGGGAGTTACTTCTATATCATAATGCAACACATCCCACCATGCTCTTTCAGGAGTAATAGTGCCACGCAAAGTATCTTGTTTTGTGAACTTACGTTTCTGATTTAAAGGTTGTGCAACACAAGAAGCAAGGCACAATACACAAGGAACAAGTAATACAATAAATTTTGAGATAATTATTTTACCAGTGTTTGCTACTGAGCTTGACGAACTACTATAAAGCTTCTGTTGCGTCGCACTCTTGTACACACTGTTTGTTATGCAGCTTATTAAAAATGATTTCATAAAATTATTCTTTCTGAGTACTGTTTTAAATGAATGTAATATCCTCATAATCTTCACATCCCAGAAACAAGGTTCAGGCATAATCGCTAATTTAGACGTCTTCTGTCTGATTAATGCTTCGTGATTATAAATATTTAACCATTTTCTTTGGTTTGGCAATTACGCTCTTTGGTTGCTATAACAGTAAAAAAGATCAAAGCAATATTTTCCACTACAACGAAACCTCCGGGATAGCGTCAATTGATCCCGCGTTTGCAAAAAATCAATCCATTATGTGGGTTATCCACCAGTTCTACAATACGCTGGTAGAGGTGGACAGCCAATTAAATATAGTGCCTTCTCTGGCGAAAAGATGGATTGTATCTGACGATAAAACTACATACACTTTTTTTCTCAGGAATGATGTGTTTTTTCATGATGATAAAGCCTTTTTAAACGGGAAGGGCAGGCGGATGACAGCAAGAGATGTGGTACATAGTTTTCAAAGAATTACAGATCCAAAAACTGCAAGCCCCGGCTCCTGGATATTTAATAGAAAAGTAGATTCGGTTAATGGATTTAAAGCAATTGATGACACAACATTTCAATTAAAATTAATTCGTCCATATATACCTATCCTTGGTATTCTGTCTATGCAGTATTGCTCCATTGTACCACACGAGGCAGTTAAAAAATATGGAGATGATTTCCGCAGGCATGCTGTTGGTACAGGCCCTTTTAAGTTTATTGCGTGGGAAGAAGGGCAGGCGCTGATTATGAAAAAAAATCCTAATTATTTTGAGAGAGATGTAGCTGGGAACAGGCTACCATACACGGATGGCATTAAAGTAAGTTTTTACGATAGCAAAGCAACTGAGTTTTTATTGTTCCGTCAAGGTAAGCTGGACTTCATTAATGATATAGATGCATCTTTTAAAGATGAAGTACTAACAAAAAAAGGAATGCTGCGAAAAGAATGGCGGAATAAAATTCTCTTGCAAACGCATCCATATTTGAATATTGAATATCTGGGATTACTTGTTGATTCTTCAAATGCACTGCTTAAAAATTCTCCTACTCGTTTAAGAAAAGTACGTCAGGCAATAAACTATGGCTTTGACAGAAGAAAGATGATTTTATACCTTCGGAACTCATTAGGCATTCCTGCAGAAGCAGGGTTTGTACCCGCAGGGTTACCATCGTTTGATTCTACAATAGTGAAAGGATATACGTATAATCCTTCCCTTGCACGAAAGTTATTAAAGGAAGCAGGATATTCCCAAAGTGCTCCAAAAATAAAATTGCTTACTATTCCTGTCTATGCAGATATGGCCGACTACATAGCACGACAACTACAGGAGTTAGGATTACAGATTCAGGTAGAGGTGGTGCAAAAATCTTTGCTCCTGGAACTCACTTCCAGTTCCAGAGCATTATTCTTCCGGGGTAGCTGGATAGCAGATTATCCCGACGCGGAAAATTACCTTTCCGTTTTTTATTCTAAAAACCCTGCACCCCCAAATTATACCCGTTATAACAATCCTGCATTTGATGCGGTGTTTGAAAAAGCATTGGCGGAAACAAATGATTCTATGCGTTACCGGTTGTACCGGCAGGCAGATCAGATTGTAATGGAGGATGCGCCGGTTGTGCCACTTTGGTATGATGTTGTGGTACACCTGGTGCAGCCATGGGTAAATGATTTTCAGCCAAATGCTTTAAACTTATTAGAGTTGAGAAGAGTCAAGTTGGAAGTAGATAGATAGGTAGATGACAGTCGACAGTACTATCATGAAAAGTCCAATGTGAAAGAACAGTCTTTGTCTCACGTCTCACCTTCTCGTCTCAGGTTTTACTTCCTTCTGCACATACCTATAACTTCGTTCTATGTCAATAATGAGAGTAATCGGGATTGCTTGTGCTATTTTATTAATAGCAGCATGTTTTTATCCATGGGTTACTATTGAAAGTAAAGCTATTGTGGTAAGCGGAGTGGAAGCCACAGGCACATCGTTCGGCAAACCTGGATATTTTCATTTGCTGCTCAGCATTATTTACATTGTTCTTTTTGTTGTTAATAATTTATGGAGTAACCGTATTAATATTTTCCTGGCGGCTTTTAATTTAGCGTGGGCTGTTCGAAATTTTATGCTGATCTCTATGTGCCATGGCGGAGAATGTCCGGTGAAACATACAGCATTGTACGTTGTTTTAGTCTCTTCCATAGCAATGCTCCTTGCTATTTTTTTAAATAAAACAAGAATCCGTAATTCAGAGATTTTGCAAGATTCTGTTTGATTATTTATAGGTGATTGAAGCAGGCTTTTATGATACCTACACACTCATCTATTTGGTCCTTATTAATAATAAGTGGTGGTGCTAACCGGATTTTATTACCCCGTGTAGGCTTTGCTAATAAACCAGGCCTTTTCGAAGACGCTGTTTCTTTAAAGAGATGGCACAATTGCGACGAAGCCTCTGGATTTTCGTGTTCAATTACAATTGAATTCAGTAATCCCTTGCCTCGTACTTCTTTGATATATTTTGAATTTATTTTTTTCACCTCCCCACGAAAATAATTTCCCTGCTGCTCTGCATTATTGCATAACTGCTCTTCTTTTAAAACCTCCAATGCAGCTATTGCTACCTTGCATGCCATGGGGTTACCACCAAAAGTAGAGCCATGTTCTCCCGGTTTAATCGTTAACATTATTTCATCATCGGCCAATACTGCACTTACAGGCAGCATACCACCGCTTAATGCTTTACCAAGTATTAAAATATCAGGTCGTACATTTTCGTGATCGCAGGCCAGCATTTTTCCGGTACGACAAAGCCCGGTTTGAATTTCATCAGCAATAAACAACACATTAGCTTCTTCGCACAGTCTTTTGCTTCTGCTTAAATAGCCCTCATCAGGAATAACTACGCCGGCTTCACCTTGTATAGGTTCTACTAAAAAGCCGCACACATTTTTATCTGCTAAAGCTGCTTTCAAAGCATCTAAATCATTATAAGGAATCAGAGTAAAGCCCGGCATATAGGGGCCAAATTCCGTGTAAGCTGAAGGATCAGAGCTAAAGGAGATAACAGCAGAAGTTCTTCCATGAAAATTATTCTCGCAAACAATGATCCTTGCTTTTTCATCAGGAATATTCTTGTGTCTGTAACCCCATCTCCGCGCTAATTTTATTGCTGTTTCCACTGCTTCCACGCCGGTGTTCATTGGCAAAACCTTTTCGTAGCCAAAATATTGTGTGATAAATTGTTCGTACTCTCCCAGTAAATCATTGTGGAAAGCACGACTTGTAAGTGTTAGCTTTTGAGCCTGTTCAATCAATGCATTTACGATTTTTGGATGGCAATGCCCCTGATTAATGGAGGAATAGCCGCTCAGAAAATCGTAGTATTGTTTTCCATCCACATCCCATACATACACACCTTTGCCTTTGGTTAATACAACAGGAAGCGGAGCATAATTGTGTGCTCCAAATTTTTCTTCGAGGCTTATATAATATTGAGTGTTGGCAGCTCCTGCGGCAGTTAACATATAATTTGATTTAATTAAAAAAGAGTGAAAAAGTATGGCAGCTATCCTTAGTGATTCAGAAGATCAAGATTGCGATTAAGAAAAGGGGAGATGAAAAAACACATAGTATTTTTGTAAATTATTTGCAAGATAATAAAAACAAAATGGGTTATAAAATTCCGCCTGCAACTCATATTGGTCATGTTCACCTGAAAGTGTCTGATCTACAAACATCTCTTAAGTTTTATTGTGATGTGCTTGGCTTTGAAATAACCCAAAATTATGGCGACAGTGCTGTGTTTATTTCTGCCGGAGGTTACCACCACCATATAGGTTTAAACACCTGGCATAGTAAAAACAGAGGGCCGGCGCCAATGAATACGGCAGGATTATATCATTTGGCTATTTTATATCCAACCCGTAAAGATCTTGCAATTGCTCTTCAGCGCTTGATAGATGCACAATACCCCCTCACTGGTGCATCGCACCACGGGGTATCGGAAGCAATCTATTTAAATGATCCGGACCAGAACGGAGTAGAATTGTATTGTGATAAGCCACAGAAACAGTGGCCGCTTGATGCAGAGGGCAACCTGCAAATGGTTACTCAGCCGCTGGATTTACAGAATCTGCTTTCTTCGGCAAAATAATTTTCACGAAATAACGATCAGCAAAATTAAATTCAGGAAGAATATTCTTTTCAAATAATGCATACACTGCCGAACCACTGCCCGTCATAGATGCATAAGTCGCACCTTTATTATATAATTCTTCTTTTAATTGTTTTATCTCAGGATAGGCTGCAAATATTGGCTCTTCAAAATCGTTGTGCAGTAAATGTTTCCAGCTTTGAAAAGGGGCAGAGCCGATACCTTTCAGTGATTCGCTTTTTTCATTTGGTTTTATTTGTGTAAATGCCCACTTTGTATTTATACTTAAGCCCGGGTAAACCAGAACTATTTTGAAAGAAGATAAATCAAGGTTTACAGCCTCTAATTTTTCACCACGACCTATTGCATAGCAAGGTTTATTATTGATGAAGAAAGGACAATCACTTCCCAACTGCAAGGCATAATCAAAAAGTTGCGCTTCTGTAAGCTGCAAATTGAAATTTTTATTGAGCAACAGCAACATAAAAGCTGCGTTAGCACTGCCGCCCCCCAAACCTGCTCCTATTGGAATAACTTTATGCAGGTGTGCCTTTACCGGGGGTAAGTTAAAATCTTTTTTTAATAACTGATAGGCTTTAGAGCAAAAGTTACCATTTGCATCAGTAGTAATACTTAGTCCTGAAGTTGTTAATGAGAACTCATTTAAATTGTCACCAGTAATAACTTCTAATGCGTCGTGAAGAGGGACAGGGTAAAAAATTGTTTCCAAATCGTGGAAGTTATCCTCTCTTTTTCTCAGAACATGCAAACCTAAATTGATCTTGCAATTAGGAAATACAATCACTTGGTAGATATTAAGTCGCGGGTGCTAAAACCCTTCGGGTATTAACGGCTTTTCTTCTTACGGTTGTTAATTTCATCCCTGATAGCAACGGCACGTATGTAATCTTCCTGTTCCAGTACATCATTCAAAAGAGTGTTAAGCTCATCCAACGTTAAAGCCTTTAAATCATCTTTACCGGCAGGAGATTCTTCCACTGTTGCTGTTGTTTTTTTCTTTTTTCCGGCACTGGTGTCTTCCATTAAAATGCCGGCACTTTCTAAAATGTGCTCATAAGTGTAAACAGGGCAGCTAAATCTAACTGCTAAGGCCAAAGCATCTGAGGTACGTGAATCAATTTCAATAGTATCACTTTCAGAAGAACAAACCAGTTTAGAATAAAAAATTCCCTCCTGTAAGTCTGAAATGATTATTTCATGCAGGTCAATGTTAAAAGCGGTCATAAAATTCTTCATCAGATCATGCGTTAGCGGCCTGCTCGGTTGCATCTTTTCCAGTGCCACAGCAATAGCCTGAGCTTCAAACCCCCCAATTACAATAGGCAACCGTCTTAATCCATTTATTTCCCCTAACACTACAGCATACGAATGAGTTTGCGTTATACTATGTGAAAGGGCAACAATTTCCAGTTCAATTTTCTTCATACCAATAACCTGATAACAATATTCTAAAAGTTGTGTATTTACAAACCTACTGCTTTTAGCTAAATTTATAAGAAGCAGTAATCATGCGTATGGAAATTATTTAAGAAACGCCTTTTAATTTTTTTACTGCATTCAGCATTTTTGGCACCACCTCAAAAGCGTCTCCCACCACACCATAATCTGCTGCTTTAAAAAAAGGGGCTTCTGCATCTTTATTAACTACAACAATTACTTTACTGCGATTAACACCGGCCAAATGTTGAATAGCGCCGCTGATTCCTATGGCAATGTAAAGGTTGGGGGCAATGGCAATACCAGTTTGTCCAACATGTTCGTTATGTGGACGCCAATGTGCATCAGCAACAGGGCGGCTGCAGGCAAGTGCAGCTCCCAAATGTTCTGCAAGTTCTTCTACCATTTTCCAATTTTCAGGACCTTTTAAACCACGGCCTGCACTAACCACAACATCAGCTTCGGTTAAAGCAACCTTTCCGCTTGTTTTTGTTGACGCAACAGTTTTTACTTTAGGAGCTTCCACCGTTGCATTAAAAGGTACCACTTCTGCAATACCTTCCTGTTCGAGAATTGTAAAAGAGTTTACATTTAATGTAATAACTTTTATATTACTTAGTACAGAAACATAGGCAAATGCTTTTCCGGAAAAAACATTCTTCTTTACTACAAACTCACTGGATGTATCAGGAAGTCCAACAGCACCGGGCACCAGCCCTGCCTTTAAACGAACAGCAACACGAGGAGCCAAAGCTTTACCTGTAGTATTATTGGAGAACACTATAGTTTTTGCGCCAGTTTCCTCTGCGGCCTGCACAATTATTTTTGAATACACCTGGGAATCAGACTGCTGCAGAGTTTCATTCTGTACATGGTATATTTTTTTTGCTCCATATTTTCCCAGCGCCGCAATGTCTTCCGAAACAGTGCCTAATACAATTCCTTCGGCACTTTCTCCTGTATGTTCAGCGATCTTAGCGCCATAGCTTAAGGCTTCCAGCGATGCTTTCTTAATGTGTCCGTCTATATGATCTATAAATACTAAAACACTCATACCCTCATAAATTTAAAGTTTAAGGTTTGAAGTTATTTCATGAAGCTAAACGTCTTTTGCTTATTATGACTCTGAAGGTTGAAGTGTGCCCTTCGCCAACTTTTCAGCAAGCTCAAAGTGACAAGACTTCTGTCAGGCTGAGCCTGCCGAAGCCTCAGGATAAACTTGCAAAAGACTTTGATAGTAGCACTATTGCTGGGACATCATTAGCTATTTCAAACCTCCTTATTAGCAATTACGTTTTCCTGTTTTGCACATTAAATAACCCTTGCTTCCTCGTGCAGCAGGCGAATTAATTCTTCAACATTATCCGGGCTAACCAGCTTTACACCTGCCTTTGCAGGGGGCAGTTGAAATTCTACAAATTTTACGGATGATTCAACTTGTACCGGCTCTACAACTTTCAACGGTTTTGTCCTTGCCGCCATAATTCCCCTCATATTTGGAATTCTTGCTTCTGCCATGCCTTTTTGGCAACTAAGCACCACAGGCAATGATACTTCAACCGTTTCTTCCCCACCCTCAATTTCTCTTTTGATAACTGCTGTACTTCCATTTAATTGAAAATGTGTGGCTAATGCAACAAAAGGCAGATCGAGCATTTCTGCTACCATAGCTCCAACAGAGCCGCCATTATAATCTATGGTTTCTTTTCCTGTCAAAATAATGTCATACCCACCTTGTTTTGCTACTTCAGCTATTTGTGCTGCAACATAATAACTGTCCAGCGGTTGTGCATTTACACGAATTGCCTCATCTCCACCCAAAGCCAAAGCTTTACGAATAACTGGATCGGAGTCAGCACCGCCCACATTTAAAAGATGAATTATAGCAGAAGCATCTGCCTCTTTTAGTTCCACTGCACGAACCAGCGAATACCATTCATCATAAGGGTTGATGATCCACTGCACACCTGCATCGGCGAATTTCGTGTTGTTATCAGTGAAAGCTATTTTTGCTGTGGTGTCCGGAGTTTTGCTGATGCAAACCAGAATTTTCATATCACATTTTGAAATTAGTTGTCTATGCAACTAATATGTTGCAAATACAGGGTGCAAAGATAGCCTGAAAGTTTATTTAGAATGGATAGAATTGCACGATTAAAAGAATTTTTAGCAGCTAATCCAAATGATAATTTTGTACAACATGCATTGGCTCTGGAATATGTGAAGAAAGGTGATGATAATGCTGCAAAAGGATTGTTTGAAAACATTTTGAAAGGAAATGAAAAGTATATTGGCAGTTATTACCACCTGGCCAGGTTGCTGGAACGGAATAAGGAAACAGAAGCTGCCATAAAGGTGTATGAAAAGGGAATGCAGATGTCAAAGGAAGCTGGTGACACCCACGCATATAATGAATTGCGGATGGCTTATGAAGATTTAGCGTATTAATTTTCAACCTCATATTTTGCTTCAGAGATTTATTAGGTTTTTTAAACAGCTTCATCTTTTAGACTCCCCGAAATTTTTTATAGCGGCAGTGAGCGGCGGCGTTGATTCGGTAGTATTAGTGGAATTATGTAAGCAAGCAGGGTTGAACTTTTGCATTGCACACTGCAATTTTGGCTTAAGAGGGGAGGAAAGTCTGCATGATGAATTTTTTGTGAAAAGTCATGGTAAAAAGTACAGTGTTGAAGTACACGTTAAGCGTTTTGATACGAAACAATCTGCTTTAGAGAAGAAAACCTCTATTCAGGAAACAGCACGTGATCTGAGATACAACTGGTTTGAAGAATTAAGGGGCGAACTTTCTGCAAATTATATTTTAACAGCACATCACGCCAACGATAATATTGAAACAGTACTGATGAATTTTTTCAGGGGTACCGGGTTGCATGGTTTAACAGGCATGAGGGATCTGCAGGCTTATACTTTGCGGCCTTTATTACAATTCAACAGGGAAGAGATTGAACAGTTTGCAAAAGAACATAAACTGGAGTGGGTTGAAGACTCGTCCAATCAATCGAACAAATACACACGTAACTTTTTCAGGAATGAGTTGCTCCCTGCGATTAAAAAAGTATATCCCCAGGTAGAAGAAAATTTGTTGGATAACATTGAGCGATTAAAAAAAACCGAATTACTCTATCAAAGGCTTGTATCAGACTATAAAGAAAAAGTATTTAAGCCAAATGCATCTGACGGTGTTCAAATTCCGGTAAAGCTGTTACAAAAAAATATACACACCGCTTTGATCTATGAAATTATTAAAAATTATGGGTTTACTGAAAAGCAGGTGCCGGAAGTAATTAAGTTGTTGGAAAGTGAATCGGGTCGTTATATTGAAAATGAATATTATCGTATTATCAGGCACCGGCATTGGCTGATTATTGCAAGTACAAGGGTTCAGTTTGATGCTGTTCCCATTGAAAAGAATACAAAGAGAATTTCTTTTGATTACTCAAATCAGTTAAGCATTGAGTTTATTGTTAAAGAGCATTTTCGGTTGCAGAGTTCTAACCATATAGCACAATTGGATGCATCAGGTATTGAATTTCCTTTGCTGCTGCGCAAATGGAAAGAGGGAGATTATTTTTATCCTTTAGGCATGCGTAAAAAGAAAAAACTTTCCCGTTTTTTTATTGATGCAAAACTTTCTAAAGTAGATAAAGAGAATACATGGATTATTGAGTCAGGAAAAAGAATTATCTGGGTTGTTAATCATCGCGTTGATGACCGGTTTAAAGTAACAGAATCCACCAAAACGATATTGCAGCTTACTGCATCCATCCCTTAGCTCTCAAATACATTTGCACATTTTGAACAAATTCTCTAACAGCGTCATAGCCGACGAGTTTGCCTGCTACTATTATAAAAAGTAGTCCGTATATAGCTCCCCAAATATGTGCTGAGTGGTTTATGTTATCTCCGCCACGCCGTTCCAGCCAGATAGAAATAAGCAGATAAAGTGGCGCAAATATAAAACCAGGTATAGGTATAGGAATAAAGAAGAAATAAACTTCTGTTTGCGGAGCAATCATAAGTCCTGCAAAAATTACGGCACTAACAGCACCCGAAGCACCGAGACTGCGGTATGAATGATTGTTTTTGTTTTTTAGGTAAGTAGGCAGTAACGAAATAAACAAAGCAGATACATACATAAAAAGGTAAAACCACTTCCCGTTTGCGCCGAATATCTCCATAAATGCTTCTTCTACAAAACGGCCAAATAAATACAGCGACAGCATATTGAATAACAAATGGCCGAAATCAGCATGTATAAATCCGCATGTAAAAAAGCGATACCACTGTTTTCTTTGAGTAACTGCAGGCGGGTAAAAAATAAGGTCTTCAATTATTTTTGGGTTAGAAAATCCCCCAAGGGATATTAGCGTAGTAATAATGACTATAATTAAAGTTATAGATAATTGCATGTATGCCCCCCACTCCCTAAAGGGTGTTTTGTTTTGCCTGGTTTAAGATTCCATCAATATCATACTTCTTATTTCGTACTTTTTTACTTGTGATGGTATTTTTCGTTGCGCAAAATAGTGCATGCACGGTAAAGCTGTTCTGCTAAAATAAGACGCACCAGTTGGTGTGGAAATGTTAGCCGCGAAAGCGACCATCTTAAATCCGCTCTCTTTAGTACGTTATCACTTAAACCATAAGCACCTCCAATAAGGAAGACTAAATTTTTTGAACTTTCAATAGCTCGTGCCTGTAACCAGGTAGCCAATTTTTCGGAGGTCAGTTCAATTCCTTTTTCGTCCAGGGCTATAAGATAATCATCTTCTTTCAGTAATTGTATGATCTTATCAGCTTCGGATTTTTTTAGATCTTTTTCAGAGAGTGTAGCAGCATTCTTAGGCGTTGGTATGATCACCCACCGCACAGGATAGTATTTAGAAATACGTTTTGTAAATTCTTCAATGCCTTCTTTTATGTAATGCTCATGCGGTTTCCCAATGGACCAAAGAGATAGTTTCATAGAAATTTAAACAAGAATGGCACAGTTAATGAATCATTATAAGAAAAAAAGTATGAGAAAGTTTTTATTTATCTTTTTTGCAGCAATACTAACCATTTTCACGCAATGCGATACTCTTAAAAATTTACCTACCAATACAAGTGGTGGTCTCTTTTCACTTAATGGAAATTGGCGACTGGCAACCTCAAGCGACAACCGGGCATTGGAAGGTACAGTCGTAACAGTTGTGCCCGGCATTGCAAATGCAGCAGTGAGAACGCTGAACAATAATACATACTGTCTTCGCGATGCAGATATTCTCTGGAGGGGCGTAAAAGCTTTTGAAGGAGGCACCTTTAGCATGGAGACATTAGTGAATGCGTGTGGTGGCACAGCTGTGTACAAGCCTGCAACTATTACTGTGCTAACTAATGATGAAATAAGGGTTACCGGCCATACTGTAACCGGAGCAGAATTAATACAAACATGGCGCAGAGCCTTTAACCAATAACTTACAACAGGGAGGTATCGGGTTCATGATTGCTTCACAGGCAGTGTAATGAAAAAAATAGTGCCTTCCCCCGGCTTGCTTTTTAAATGAATGGTACCTTTATGGTTTTGAACAATTTTCTTGCTAAGTGCTAAACCCACGCCACTTCCTTCTGTGGCTTTTGTATTGTTCAGGCGGAAAAATAATTGAAAAATTTTTTCCTCGTCCTCTTCATCAATGCCAATGCCGTTGTCCGTTATCGTTACCACTACTTTGCCATCCAGTTCTTCCGCAGCAATGCTTATAACCGGTATATGCTGCGGTTTACGGTATTTAATAGAATTACTTATTATATTCTGAAACAATTGCTGCATTTGAAATGGCACTGCTTCTATCGATGGCAAAGGTGCCACATCAATCCTTGCGTGGTTCTCATTAATCAGAATTTCCAAATCATTAACAACTTCAGAAACTATGTCCGTTAAATCAGTTTGACTGAATATAATTTTCTCTTTTGAAATGCTTGAGTAAAGTAAAATAGACTGAATGAGGTTATTCATTCTTTTGGCGGAGTCATTAATCTTAATGCAAGAGCTTTCAATCTCAACAGGTAAATTATTTTTATAACGTGTCAAAATGATATCACTGTAAGTCAATACTTTACGTAATGGCTCTTTAAGGTCGTGGGAAGTAACCCACGCATATTGTTCTAATTCACTGTTCGATTCTTCAAGTTCCTTTCTCTTTTTCTCTAATTCAATTGCATCTTTTTTTTGCTGCGTAATATCTCTGATAAAAGAAATAAAAACAGTCTTTCCGGCCTGGCGTGATTGGGAAATCGTTAGAGAAACATAGAACTCACTTCCTTTTTTATTCAAAGCTGTTATTTCAATTGTTTTGTTAAGCACTCTTACTTCACCGGTTTTTAAATATCTTTTCATGCCATCTGCATGAGCCTGCCTGTAATAAGAAGGAATAATTGTTTCAGCTAATGGCCTTCCGGCTACTTCCTCAAAAGTCCATCCAAAAATTTCTTCGGACTTAGGATTCCAGAAAATTATATTGCTGTATTCGTCTATCACAATTATTGCATCGGGTGCATGTTGCAGCAACTGCTGCAGGTTTTCTTCCCTTTCAATAAGCTGCTCGTTGAAACTTTTTAATTTCAGATCGTCTTCAACCCACGATGTAATGTCTCTAAAAATTCCGCGGGTGTATATCTGGACGCCGTTTATAAACTTGCAAGAAATAAACCCTTCCACAATGATATTCTTACCCTGCCTGTTTTTTAAAGACACCCTAATATGATCATCATTAACAACTCCCGTGAGTACACTTTGCCGGTAGGCAACAAATCTCTCCCTGTCCTGATCTGCTACCAAAGAGTAAATATCTCTTCCCTTTATTTCATCCAGGGAATACCCCAAACTTTTGATCCATGCATTATTAACGTAAATAATTCTACCCTGCGGATCTACTATTTGGATCAGGTCATTGGCATTATCAAAAAGGTCTTTATATTTTTCTTCGCTTTCTATTAAACGAGCATGTTCTGAATTATGCAGTGCCTGGTACGTTTCCAAAAGTGAATGATAAATGAGTGAGTACACTCTATTAATTTCCTGAATAGCAAGGGTTATATCTTGCACATTATTAAAAAAACACGGTAAAAATTTGTGCAATGCTATTTTTTGTGTAGAAAGAAGAGAATGCCAGTCTAAAGCATTTTCTTTACAAAGAGTTTTTAGTAAAAGTAAAGGCGTGAATTCCAGTATGTGTTTTTCATCTTTTGTGTCTGTTAATAAAAAATCTAAAATGGTTAACAGAGATGCTTTAAGCTCATTTCGGTTCAGGATACAATTTTCGCCTAACCTATTATAAAATACTTCATTCTTTAAAAGACGTAACTGTTCATCAATGCAATGTTCAATTTTAATATTTTTAACAAAATCTGCAAATGCTTTGGCGTTTTGCATCATAAGTAAAGTTATGTTTTAGTAAGATTAGTTGAAAGTTGGAATGTATTTAGTATGAAATTTGCATCCTTGCTAATCTTGTTCAATTCAGAACTAAAATGTGGACGAAGGATATGGTAAAAATTTTTATGGTTGGTATTTTATTGCTTGGATCCTGTTTTTCCTTTGGTCAGAATTCTAA
The DNA here is from genome assembly GCA_046262255.1 of Chitinophagaceae bacterium. Taxonomy (GTDB): domain Bacteria; phylum Bacteroidota; class Bacteroidia; order Chitinophagales; family Chitinophagaceae; genus Flavisolibacter. The sequence goes on along the minus strand of JBHENB010000014.1, from coordinate 29,653 downwards.
GAAAGGGCTTGATTCTGTTGTATGGGTGGCGAGCCATAAATATGAGGACCCCTCTTTTTTCAAATTACTTTTTTTAGGTCGAAATTATCGTGAGGAATGGTCAACACCCGTAAAATTACCTGTGTTTGATTTAAAAAAATCGGGTCTTAAAATAATAGAGTTAGGCGGAGGGCAACAAACAAAGTCTTTGCAATTAGAAGATAAAAAAGGTAGGGAGTGGGCCCTGCGTTCCGTAGACAAAGATGTAGAAAAAGCACTACCCAATTTCTTACGAAACACAATTGCACAGCGGGTAACACAGGATATGGTTTCTGCAGCACATCCTTATGCTCCTTTAACAATATCACCCTTAACTAAAACTTTACAAATAGTGGCCTCTGTTCCGGTTTTTTATTTTATTCCGGAAGACGATGCGTTTGGTGAATACAAAAACATTTTTGCAAATACTGTTTGTATGCTGGAAGAAAGAGAACCAACTCCAGACAACAGTGAAACGGAAACTACATCCAAAGTGTTGGAAGAGATTAAAGCCGAAAACGATCATCTTGTTATACAAAGAGCTGTTTTGCGTGCCCGTTTGTTGGACATGCTTATTGCAGATTGGGACCGGCACGCAGATCAATGGAGGTGGGGGGTATACAAGGCAAGAGGTACAGATTATCATTATGCAATACCAAGGGATAGGGATCAGGCATACTTTAACTCGAAAGGGTTGCTGGTGAAACTTGCACGTAAATTAGCATTACCACACCTGGTAGGGTATAGGGGTAACTTAAACAAATTACGCAACCTGAATTACAAATCGTGGAGTTTTGACGCCATTTTTTTGAATGAACTGAGCCGCAAAGACTGGGAGGCGGAAATAAAGCTGGTACAGGAACAATTAACAGACTCTGTTATCAAATACGCGATGCGTAAGCTGCCTCCTGAAATTTATCCTATCAGCGGGGTTAAAATGGAAAATAAATTTATAAATCGCCGTAATGAATTACTGCCTGCCGGTATAAAATATTATAATTTCCTTGCAACATATGCACATGTTAACGGTACAAATGATGAAGAAGTTTTTAGAATCTCAGGTGATGAGGATAAATTAATTGTTACAATATACCAGATAAAGAATGGTAAAGAAGACAGGAAGTTTTATGAAAGAACATTTTATCCTAAAGAAACACACCACCTGACACTGCATGGTTTAGAGGGCAACGATCAATTTATTGTAGAAGAAGGGGCAGAGACAAATATCCGTTTAAAAATCTATGGAGGTAAGGGAGATGATAAACATACCATCAACAGTAAAGTGAAATATAAAGTGTTTGATTAAGCTCTATTCCCTCACTCACCAATAGCAGCTCTAAATTCTTACTGAGCAAAACTTTATTTCTACTATTTGTTTTCACGGTTACTGTAAGCAGAAATTATAATTCGTATTCTTTTATCGTTAGCATCATTCCTTCCTATAGCGCAGGCGCTATTACCTTTCCTGCTACCACATAGGGAAAATAAATCTGCAAAAGAAAAAGCAGATATGTTGTTATAATTCTGTAAATTGGTTGGATGCCAAGTTGTAAAATTTTAATTGTGGATGATGATATAGATGATGTTGAGATTTTAGCTGATGCTTTTGCTCAAACCGGAGTGGAAAGGGTTCATTTTGTCTACAGTGCAATGCAGGCATTCATGTATTTACAATCAGTCGGAAGTAACGAGCAACTACCTAAATTAATTGTAACGGACATGTACCTTCCTGGAATTTCAGGTGCAGAGTTCTTGAAGGACTTGAAGGGGATGGAGAAGTATAGACACATTCATGTTATCGTACTATCAGGTGTAAAAACACCAAACGAAGCAGTAAAGTATAAAGAATTAGGTGCAATAGATTATTTACTGAAGCCAAATACTTATGACGAATATGTAATGGTGGCAAAACGTATTGCAGAGCGGTTACAAGAATAAATTCAAAAAAGTACAGCAAAGTTAGGCGGCTGGCACATAGCCTGTCTATAAAGTCTGCAAGGAACTACGGCATAAACACAAAGCCATTCCACAGAAGCCATCATTTATTGGGTTCCTCCTTGCAGCTTTTGCCACGCCACCGCAAATACGAAGGGACAGGATTGGGCCTTACGCTATGCCTTAAAATTGTGGAACGACACGGAGGTGTTATAAGGGCAGAGGCAAAAGAAGGGCAAGGCGCTTCATTTATCATATTGCTTCCCCAAACTTAGTCCATATACTTCCGTCAAAGCGGCATGTTTTTAATATGCTACACATAATTTGCTTCTAAGCATTAAGTGGTGTTAGGCTGAAAGTATCAATTTTAAACAGTAAATCCAATTTGCGAAATCAGGTAATTTGTGATAGGTGCCGAGAAGCAGAAGCATTATTGCTTACGGTAGTTGAAGCGAAGATTCCCATAATAGGTGCAAAAATAGGCCAAGATGTGTGGATAATAGATTATTGACCATATAACCGATAATACCCGAACTGGTAACTGCTCAGCAATGGGGGTTTTTATCTAATGCCAGGAATTAAGGTTGAACACATCACCGTATTACTGTGTAAGGAACAGTAAAAATTTACACGAAAGACATTCGGTTAATATAAATATTATGCAAAGTTGTTATAACAGTGCAAGTCAGCTACCAATAAATAGCCTCTCATAAAAAGAGGCTTGGTGACCCCGCCAGGATTCAAACCTGGAACCTTCTGATCCGTAGTCAGATACTCTATTCAATTGAGCTACGGGGCCCTTTAATGAGCTGCAAAAATAGCATTAAACATATAAGTTACAAAGCAGAAATCACGATATAATATACCCGCCAATCAATCAGCAATACTTATTGTTTTTTCCAAATACATTTTCTGCAGGCGATGTTGTAACACTGTTACAGCAGCAGCTAATTGTTGCTCACTATAATAGCTGAATAAAGCAAGTTGCAACCAGTTGCGGGTTATGAGGTATTTGCTTTGGTAGCTTGTAAGTACACTTTCTTTTTCTAACCTCTCCGCCACTAAAGCTGCCCGGAATTTTTTTGGCTGTATAGTAAAGACATGATAATTATCAAAAGGAAGCAAATGAAATTTCCGGAGCAAGTATTTTATTTCACCTCCATATGTTTCAATTAGCCTGTAGTTTGTTTCTGTAAGTTTACAAATACATCCTGCATGTAGTGCCGTTACTAAATTAGAAGAAATAGTAAATGGTATTCCATCCTTTTCGGCATAGCACTCCAGGTCAATATAATTAGGTATTGTCCCATCAGAAAAGACTTGTTCGTTGGAGAAAATAACCGCTAATCCCGCAATGCTTCCTAATCCCTTTCCGGAGGAGGCGGTTGCCATTGAAAGTCTGGATAAGTCCACCGGTAAACAACCAACAGAGCTAATGCAATCTGCATAGCATTTGATGTTGTTTCGGGAAGCCGCATCAACAATAGAATTCATGTTGTTGATTACTCCGGTTGATGTTTCGCAATGACAAAATAATATCCAGTGTACATCATTAATAGCAATTACTTTTTCTATTTCTTGCTGGCTAAATGCTTTACCCCATTCTATTTTGTAGGATACGAAATCCAGTTTGTTTATTGAAGCCTGGTTCAGTAAGCGTTCACCAAATTCTCCATTAGACAAAATGAGTCCTTTTTTTTGAAGCATTTTTATTTGCCAGATCATTGCTTCATTGGCCAAAGTACCACTGCCTGTAATAATGAAAACATCATTTGTTTTAAAATGGTAGCCTAAAAGAGCTTTCAATTCTTTAAAAATGGATTCAAAGGCATTGGATCTGTGAGAAATTGGCTGCTCTGTTAGAGCGTTTTTCACGGTAAAGTGCAAAGAAACTGGTCCTGTAGTAAGATTAATTGGATCTGAAATCACTTCTAAGCTGTTTAGTTGTAATAAACATTGGTTGATAAGCTGCATCCTGTGTGCCAACTAAAGGTCCAAATGCTTTGAATCCTAATTTTTTATATAAAGGCAATTGCCTTATAGTACCGGAAATGACTGCAGAGTCAATGCCTTGCCTGATAAGCTCCGAACACAACGCTTTTAGCATATCGTAAGCCAGCTTTCCGTTCCGGTTCTCTGGTTTTATGGATAGCAACCGCACTTCAGCAATTTTTGAATAGGAGGGGAGGTAGTCATCCAGATCCTTCAATTTATGATCCAGAGAAAATGGCCTTTCTGTACAATAGCAAACCATACCAATCACCTGTTCTTCTTTTTTCGCTATCAAATAATTATTCCTGGAGTGAAATTTATCCACTAATACCCTGTTCTCATTCCTCATATGTTGAGGAATCTCTTCAACAAATGTTTGATAATTCAGTTGATAGATCTGAATAAATTCATCTTGTGAATGCGGCTGCTTTATCTGTATCAATCGGAAAATAATCATTTGAAGTTAGCTCAAATACTATAGCCCCTGCCGAAAATTTAATAAATTTTTTATGCAGAAGTACATGGATAAAATCATTATTTGCCTGAAGAAGAATTATTGATGAACAGGAACTTCTTATCTTTGCGGCGGCAGGTCTTACACGACCAGCTCCTGCTGAATCCCCCAGGATCGGAAGGTAGCAAGGGTAAGTGGTTGTAGCGGTGCGATGTAATCAGCCTGCCTTTTTACCCCCATCCCCTAAAAGGGAGCTATATCAATTACTCTATTTAATATCTTGCAGTTGAAATTTTTGAATTTCTGATTTTTGTAACCAACAGCATTCCTGTAATCATCGCCTGTTGCGTCGCACTCTTCGAGGTTCAGAACATTAATCAACAAGTTAAATCCTCTACTGTGGAAATTGCAGCGCAACTGCTCCCCTTTAGGGGCAGGGGGTGTTTTTATGAAATTCTTCATTGATACAGCAAATCTTGCACAAATAAAAGAAGCGAATGAGTTAGGAATTTTAGATGGTGTTACCACTAATCCATCATTGATGGCCAAAGAAGGCATCAAGGGACAAGAAGCCGTTTACCAGCACTACAAAACAATTTGTGAGATGGTAGATGGAGACATCAGCGCGGAAGTGTTGTCTACCGACTTCAATGCCATTGTTGAGGAGGGAAAAAAACTTGCAAATATCCACCCCAATATTGTTGTAAAAGTGCCCATGATAAAAGATGGAGTGAAAGCAATTAAATGGTTTACCGATAACGGAATAAGAACCAATTGCACCCTTATCTTTTCCGCAGGTCAGGCAATTTTAGCTGCTAAAGCAGGCGCGGCTTATGTGTCACCATTTATTGGCCGTATTGATGATAGTGGTTGGGATGGAATGATACTAATAGATCAGATAGCACAAATATTTTCCATTCAGGGATACAAAACAGAAATTTTGGCTGCTTCTATAAGAACAGCAAACCATATTGTTCGTGCTGCTGAGTTAGGCGCCGATGTTTGCACTTGCCCGCTGGAATCAATTCTTGGATTACTTAAACATCCGTTAACAGATATCGGGCTTGCTAAATTTTTAGAAGACGGGAAGAAGATGTAACTAAGTATATCTTAAGCTTTAGATTTGACTCAGGGTTACATGACATTAACGTAGAAGCAATTACTTATTATAATGAAATCTACATTGAACTATATGCAGTCGTTTGTCCTTAACAGTATATACCAAGCGATGTTCCTCAGTAATCCGGCGGCTCCAAAAACCCGCATAATTTCCTTTAAGGGGTTCTGGTTTGCCAATCCCTTTGAAATAATGGCGTGTGCAGTCTTTGATTAATTCATTGATGCGATGCAACACTTTACGATCTGTTTCCTGCCAGTATAAATAGTCTTCCCATGCGTGTGATTGCCAAACTATTTCCATCAAGGCTTAATTAGATCATGCTTTTTCCAGTTTCCTTTTTTCAGTTCTTCAATGGCTTCATCTAACCGTTTTCTGTTGGCAGAAGTGCTTACAAGATGAAGTGTTTCCTGAATGGAATTATATTCTTCCAGAGACATAACTACCACGTTTTTTCCTTTACTTCTGGATACTACTACTATATCGCCATCATTATTTACAACGTTCAGGCTTTCAGCAAGTTTATTTCGGAATTCAGTATAATTAACTACACGCATTTAAGGACTTTATTAAGTACGAATTTACGGATTTATTGGAAATGAAGTTAGCTTGCAACTGGCTATTAGATATGCATCCACTTTTTTTTTCTTGATACAACAGCCAACACATTTTTAACAGCACCCCAGCATGGTGTTTTTTATAAGTAAGCGGAATATTTTCCTGGAGAAAGTATATTTAAAATACTGATAGATGGGGAGAAATATAACTAAGTTCGATTCTTTTTTCTGGAACTTTGCTTTAGTTCATTAAGAATATCATCATTTGTTTTCAGAGGTTCTGTAAAACCTCTTTTTCTTATATAGATAATTATTTGCCTGTAAACTGCAGGATTACTTTTTAGCACTGCTTTCACTACAACCGAATCTCCTTTATATGTACTGTCAATAAAAAGATCATTCCCTTCAAACCTTCCGGCGTTGGATGTTAAAAAAATTTCATCAGGTGTCAGCGGTAACCAGGTTCCGTCTGGAAATTTTGCATCTATATTAATATAATTGTAAAAGCCTTTTTTCAGGCTGTCTGTATAAAGATTAAAGAAGATGCTGTCAATCTTTTGCGAGAATACAGTTTTACAAGTAAAGGCACACAGAAAAAGCAAACAGATTTTCTTTGACACCCCCATTGTACAAAGTTCTGCATAAAGACGTTAAAAAAAACGTAAGGGTTCAATATAAATGTTCTGTTTACAGAAGACAGTGAATCAAGTTTCGCTGAAAAAATTGTAACTTTTTAAATAATTTGTAGAGGCAACCTTACATTAAGATTTACGTATTATATCAATAAATCCCTCAGCTGCAAGATTTGGAAGATTTGCATTCAATAATAAAAGGATGTATTCAACACGATCAAAGGTGTGAGAAGATGCTTTATGAAAAGTACTATGCCTATGCTTTCAAGGTAGCATTTCGATATATCTACAGGTATGAAAAGGTTGCAGATATTGTGAACGATGGCTTTGTGAAGGTGTTTCAATCATTTCATTCGTTTATATTCAAATCAGATGGAGAGATTGAATACAGTTTATTGGCATGGATTAAGAAGATAATGGTAAACACAGCAATTGATGAATTACGAAAGAGCAACATGATGCCGGAGATTGGCAGTATTCCGGAAGATGCCTGGGATGTGATGAACAATAGTGAAAACGCTGACAAACTTCTTTTATATAAAGAATTAATTCTTCTGGTAAAAAGATTACCACCCGTTTATCGCATTGTTTTTAATATGTATGTAATTGATGGGTTTTCACACCGTGAGATTGCTGAACATTTAGGCGTTTCCGTAGGAACAACTAAATCCAATTTATTTAAAGCAAGAGCGTATTTGCAAAATTTAATCAATAAAGATTTTCAGCAGGCAGGTAATGCAATATTTAAATAACGATATGGACGATTTAATGCGGAAAGCTGGGGAGGAATATCCACTGAATCCGCCGGACAGCGACTGGGAAAAAGTATCGCATCAGCTGCACCGCCGGGAAAAATTTGCATTTAGAAATAGGAACAAATATTTGGTGTTTATTTTATTTTTAGCAGCATGCCTTGCAGGCACTAAATATTTATACAACCACTCAGGGCCATCTGATATCTCTGTTAATTCTCCTCAAAGGCAAGTTGATAAAAATACCAGGCCCTCAAACGAAATCCAAAGTAGAACCGGAGCAGCAGCACCGGTGAAAACAACTACTTCATATAAATCCCATAGGAAATCAGAAGAAACAACCACACATAATAAAACCAGGAGCACTTACACACTGAAAAAGCCAGATAATAAAGTGCAGAAGCTGCTACAAAACAAAGATGTAAGTGTTTTGCAAGAAGAAGGTGATTCTACCCCTAACATACTGCAAAAATCACAAAAGGAAATAGCCGCTATAGAAACAGATTCTGATGTAAAACCTAACCAGGTCACAGACATGGGCATCGAAAAAGTAATGGAGCCTCAGAAAGAAACAGAAGCACCTAAAATTGGAATGGAAAACTCTGAAAAAGAAGTAGGTAAACCATCTGCCGCTAAATTATTAAAACAGAAAAGTAAATTGTATTTAACCATGCTTTTGGGCCCCGACGTTAGTACCGTAAAATTTCAAAAAGTGAAGGGAGTGGGATATAGTATTGGAGTAACAGCCGGTTATACATTTGGTAAACATTTTGCTGCCGAAGCAGGCATTATCTGGGACAGGAAAAAATATTATACGGACGGATCTTTATTTAAAACAGACAAAATACAACTACCCTCTCATTCCAATATTTTGCAGGCATCCGGCTATTGCGATATGTTGGAAATTCCCATTAATATTCGCCTGAATTTTAGCTCCGGCAAAAAAAACAACTGGTATGCACTTACAGGATTTTCTTCATATCTGATGCAAAAAGAAGAATATGATTATGAATATGAAAGGTATAATGTGTTATACAACAGTAATAAGTATTACCGTAATGCCTCGCAACATTGGTTCTCTGTTGTGAATTTAGGTGTAGGATATGAGCGCCAATTAGGGAGGTCTGCCAAAATACGATTTGAGCCTTATATTAAACTTCCTCTGAGAGAAATGGGTGTGGGCAGTTTACCATTATCCAGTACCGGCATGTATGTGGGAGTTACATACCCAATAATACGATAGCAGAAATATGAAGAGGAAATGGCTGTTTATTGTACCAATCATAGTATTAATAGTTGGAGTATGGATGTATTATCTATATCAAAAGCCGAGAACACTCGTTGCTGATAGAGAAGCTTCTTATGTAATAACAGCCGAAAAGCTCTACCAGGAATTTGCGAAGGACGAAGAATTGGCAAATAAAAAGTATTCAGGTAAAATAATAGAGGTTGTGGGTAAAGTGGCAGATGTACAAGCCATGGACAATACTACTGCAATTATTTTATCCGGTGGCGGTGGAAATGGTGGTGTGAACTGCAGTATTCAAAACATTACCAATGCTTCACCTCCTTCCAAAGATGAAATGGTTACTGTAAAAGGGAGATGCACGGGATTCCTGATGGATGTGAACCTTGTGGATGCGGTGATAAAAAAATGAATTTAAATGGAGTCTATGAAAACGCGTTCTTATTATTTAATTTTTCTTCTTTTAAGCGTTGTTATTCTTGCATGTACTAAAAGCAATGAAATTGATTTGGGTGGAATCCGAGGTGGTGCTAACTGCGATACAGTTAATATGAAATTGGCAGTCAATGTACGTCCTATACTTCAGGCGAACTGTTTTAGCTGTCATGGAAACGGAATAGTTAATGGAGGAGTTACATTGGATACCTATGCCGGTGTAAAGGCGGTGGCAGATAATGGAAAATTAATTGGAACAATCACTCATGCTTCGGGTTTCCCCCCTATGCCACAGACGGGTATAAAACTTTCGGATTGCAACATAAATAAAATCAGGGCCTGGATAAACAGGGGCGCTAAAAATGATTAATAACCTATGAAAAAGTTTCTGATTTTTATCTTTTTTAGCTGTGTGCAAATGTATATTCAGGCACAGCCGCTTATTACACGAAATGGGTATATTTGGTTCTTCTCTGAAACGCCTTTAGAAGATATAAAGGCTGAAAATCACCAGGTAAATGCAGCAATTGATCCGTTTAAAAAAACCATAGCTTTTGCTGTTTTAATGAAAGGTTTTTTATTTGACAAAGACTTAATGCAGGAGCATTTTAACGAGCACTATATAGAGTCAGATAAATACCCTAAAGCCAGCTTTACCGGTAGCTATGCAGGGGAAGTAAATTTAAAGCAAAATGGTAGTTATCCTATAGTTGTAAAGGGCCAATTAACTCTTCATGGAGTTACTAAAACTATTCTTATACCAGCTACATTGGATGTACAGGCAGGCAAATTAACAGGGCGGGCAAAGTTCAATGTAAAGCCTTCCGATTATAAAATTAAAATACCTGCTCTTGTCCGCGATAAAATTGCACAACATATTCAGGTAGCAGTAAAAGTGAATTATAACCTTTAAATATTATGGCAAATCGAGTTATAGCTGCACTTTACTTTGTGAGCATAAGCTTTTTAATGAATGCACAGGATTCTACTTTTTTAAATGTTCTGGAAGATACGGTTGATAAGCAATGGAATCCACCCACGACTGCCATATTTAAGGCTACTCAAATTGTAAATACTCCTACTGTGGAGGCACCTGCAGAAGGAGGTTTGCAGTTTATGATCATGCACCGGTTTGGGCGAATCAATGAAGGCTCGTATGCATTATTTGGGTTAGATAATGCCACTATACGGTTTGCGTTGGATTATGGATTAACAGACCGTTTAGCAGTTGGCATTGGACGAAGTTCTTTTGAGAAGGTTTTTGATGGATCGGTCAAATGGAAGCTGATAAGGCAGATGCCCCATAAATCTCCGGTAGCAATAAGCCTCTACGCATTAATAGCAAATACTACACAGAAATACAGTGATAAATCGTATTTGAATGCACGATATAGAACCATGTACACAACACAATTATTAATTGCAAGAAAATTTACGTCTAATCTTTCTCTCCAAATATCTCCGGCGTGGGTTCACTATAACCTTGTTCCAACTCCGCAGGATAAAAATGATGTACTGGCTATAGGTTTAGGCGGAAGAATGAAAATTACAGGACGAGTTAGTATTAATGCGGAATACAATCTTCTGCCTGATAACCAGGTAGTGTCCACCAATGTTGATCCTTCCTTTTCTTTAGGAACTGATATTGAAACCGGGGGGCACGTTTTTCAATTAGTCTTTACCAATTCACAAGGCATGATTGCACCATATTATCTTGGAAAAACCACCGGCAAGTGGGGGAAAGGAGACATTTATTTCGGGTTTAATATAACAAGGATCTTTCACTTAAAAGGTAAACAAAAACGCAAGAAGGTTCCATAAACTTATAACAACTGTGTTTATTCATGCATGTTGTTATATTAAAATCTTCACCTATCAAAAAGCCCGATGGTCTACAGCTCGGCGTATTTGTTCTAAAGTGTGTCTTTCTGCTGGTTTACCAAACGCATATTGCAACAATTTACCATGCGGCAGCGGCACTTAATTCAAGTAAAGTGACATCCCTTTTTGGAATATGAAAAATCAGTATCTTGGGCACTATATCAGCATCTTCAAACCAGAGCGATTAACATTTTATCTAATTAAATAAAAAGCACCACATGAAAAAGTTAGCAACTATTTTCTTTCTATTTCTTTTTGCTGCATCGTGCCAAAAACATGATGCCACTGATTCTAATGTTATTGAAGAACAAGCACAATCCAGTGCTAAAAATTCCTCTTCCGGTAATCAGCAAGGAAGAGCTTGTGCAGCTGATGAGGTATTGCAGGCAAACATGGCTGCTGATCCCTCTTTACGGAAAAGAATGGATGATATTGAATCATTTACCCGGAAAGCAATAGCAAGTGGTCGTGTTAATACCAGAGGAACACTGGAAATTCCTGTTGTTGTTCATGTAATATGGAACTCTCCGGAGGAAAATATCTCTGACGCTCAAATTCAATCTCAAATAGACGTATTGAATGAAGACTTCAACCTGAGAAACCGGGACAACAGGTTGGTTCCTTCGGTGTTTTCTGATAGTAAAGCAGAGGTAGGAATTTCGTTTAAATTGGTTCAGACAAGCAGAGTACAAACCAAGTTATCCAGCTGGCAAATAACCGATGGCATGAAATATACCAAGCGAGGTGGGAGCGATGCAGTTGACCCTCTTAATAATCTGAATATTTGGGTAGTAGATCTGGCTGGCTATTTAGGGTATGCTCAATTTCCCGGGGGTGATCCGGCAACGGATGGAATAGTCGTAGATTATTTTGCCTTCGGCAGAATGGGTAATTTATACCCGGACTATAATAAAGGTAGAACAGCAACTCATGAAATAGGGCATTGGCTTAACCTGCGTCACATCTGGGGAGATACAAGATGTGGTACGGATTATGTTGATGATACACCTTTTCACACCACTTACAATTTTGGTTGCCCTAAATTTCCAAAATATAATTCATGCGCTACAAATGAAATTGAAATGACCATGAATTATATGGATTATACAGATGATCCATGTATGTATATGTTTTCTAATGGTCAAAAAAGCCGAATGCTTGCAACCTTTGTCTCCGGTGGCCCAAGAGCAACTTTTGCAGAATAATTTATATTGTATTTTTAATAAAGTAAAGGCTTACCAATTTGGTAGGCCTTTACTGTGACTAATATCTTATACTTGACAAATTTTTTTAAAATGGCACTAAAAATAGCTATTCAAAAATCAGGAAGACTTTTTGAAGACTCATTGAAAATGCTGGAAAATTGCGGCATTGATGTAATTAGTAGTGGAAATGCTCCAAAACCAGATTCAGAAAACTTGTCCTTAGAAATTTTGTTTTTCCCGGAGGATGATATACCACAATACGTGCAAGATGGTATTGCAGATATTGGAATTGTAGGTGAAAATATACTTTATGAAAAATGTAAGGATGTAGAAATATTAAGTAAACTTGGGTTTGGTAAATGCAGGCTCTCTATTGCTATTCCCCGCAACCAGCAATACACGGATGTACATTTTTTAAAGGGCAAAAAAATTGCTACAAGCTACCCATTTCTATGTGAGCAATTTTTGAAGAAAAATCATATCCCTGCCAACATACATGAAATAAGTCGCTCGGTGGAAATTGCTCCCGGTATTGGCTTGGCGGATGCAGTATGTGATATGGTAAACAGCGGATTTACTCTTTTTATGAACGGATTAAAGGAAGTAGAAACGGTGCTGGAAAGTGAGGCTGTTCTTATAAGAAATGTTTCCCTGAGAAACGAACAACTGAATATTCTGGAGAAATTTTTATTCCGAATCAACGCTGTAAAAAAAGCAGATGCTAATAAATACATTTGGCTTAATACACCTGATGAAGTTTTGCAAGATGTTATCAGTTTTGTTATCCGGGATTAAAACTCCAACTGTTTTACCATCAACACAATCAGGGTGGAGTTCTGTACATGGCGTTTTGAGCGAACATGAATTCTGGAAAAAAGTTGGGGAATTAAAGAGTGTCGGTGCTCAGGATATAATAATTATTCCTATTGAAAAGATGATACAGTAGCTGAGTTAAGATAGAGGGAACAATTATGAAGCAAACAAAGGCTGCTACAAACGGTAGAAAAAGAGTTTTGTTTATTGACAGAGACGGAACCCTTATAAAAGAATACCCGCCAACTTTCCAGATTGATTCCTTTGATAAATTAATTTTCTATCCGTATGTGTTTAAGTACATGACCAGGATTGCAGAAGAGTTGAATTTTGAGTTGGTGATGGTAAGCAACCAGGATGGTTTAGGCACCGGTAAATTTTCTGATGAACAATTTTGGCCTGTGCATAATTTAATACTAAGCACCTTCGCCAATGAAGGAGTTGTTTTTTCCAGTGTTCTTATTGATACAAGCTACCCGGAGGACAACTCGTCAAACAGAAAGCCAGGTATCGGTATGTTTACGGATTATCTTAATGCTTCGGAGTATGACATGCAAAATTCTTTTGTAATCGGCGACAGGATTACGGATGTTCAATTAGCAAAAAACCTCGGGTGTAAGGCAATATGGTTAAAAAATAATTTTGATTTAGGCACTAAAGAAATAACCGATAGTGTGAAAGATCTACAAAAGATAGTAGTTTTAGAAACTACCAAATGGGAAGATATTTATGACTTTTTGAAAGGGTTACTAAAGAACTTGCGATTAAATTAACTCATAATAGATAGGTATACCAAGGAGGTCTAAATTATTCAGCCAACACATCCTGAAAATCCGGTTGTTTATTTATTACGGACTTAGTAAATGTGCATACAGGAATAATGTGTCGTCCCTTTGCACGGGCATGCTCAACTACTGCTTCTACCAACTGGTATCCAATATTGTTGCCCTGCAATTCTTCAGTTACTTCGGTATGGTCTACAACCATCGTATCCGGATGTTGCACTGCATAAGTAATCTCTGCCAGCATATTCCCTTGTTCGTCATTGATAAAATGCCTGCCCCTTATGTCCGTTTCTTCGTGTTGGATATTCATATTCAGTAGTGGTTTTCATTTACTCCTTCATGAACTATGCCACGGCAGAATAAGAGTGTGCCGCAAAATTTTTTTGTCAGAATGAAGTGGCTGTTGCATATTTGCATTCGAATGAACATGATTCTGGTAAATACTCAGTGGTGGCTTACAAACTCTTCACGGGTGCTGTAACGCTATTGCTCATTGTTTACAATACAATATTCAAGCCCCCGATAGATCGGGGGCTTTTTTTATCTGAACGTGGATTGGGGCGATTAAATAGATTTTTACCTATAAATTAAAAATACTTTATGTCTGAGTTAAAGTATAAAGAAATACCGGAAAAAGTAATTGGTGCAGCAATGAAAGTGCATGCTGCTTTAGGCAATGGCTTTCAGGAGATTATTTACCAAAGGGCAATGGAAATTGAGCTTAGAGAGATGAATGTTTCTTTTGAAAGGGAGTTTAATATACCAATATATTATAAAGAACAACAAATAGGAGAGAGGAGAGTTGACTTTCTTATTGAAGGGAAAATCAGTGTAGAATTAAAAGCTATTATCAACCTTGAACCAGTTCATTTTGCACAAGCGAGAAATTATTTAGAAGCATACAACTTAGAAGTGGGCCTTTTGCTCAATTTCAAATCAATCAGTCTTCAATTTAAAGGATTGCAAACCCCGAAATTTATAAGTCCACCCTTTCCTATTAATCAATAAATCTACCCAAATCAAGGTTCAGACGTGAAAAAAATTTCAATTAAGACAAACGTAAAAAAAATGCTTGCGGATATATACACACCTGTGGGTATTTATCTACGACTTCGTGACCGTTTTCGGGATACTGTCCTGCTGGAAAGTTCTGATTTTCACACAACAGAAAACAGCTTTTCTTTTATATGTGTGAATGCTATTGGAGGGATTGAAGTTAAGGGTTCGGATCAAATTGAATATAAGCTGCCAGCGCAAAAACCTGAGAAAATATTTCTAAAAAAAGGAGAAACAGTTGAGGAGATACTTACCAGCTTTTTAAATCGCTTTTCTGTAGAAAAAACTGATAAACCTTCTTATGCACAAGGATTGTTTGGCTATACTTCTTTTGAAGCCTATCAGCTATTTGAAAACACTTTTAAATCACATGAGAAAGACGCCGCCATTCCTTTAATTCGTTATCGTCTGTATCAATATGTAATAGCAATAAACCATTTTAAAGATGAGCTATACATCTGCGAGAATAAATGCAATGGGGTAGAAAGCGAGATTGATGCTTTGGAATCCTTGATCAAAAGCAAAGATGTTCCTGTTTACCCGTTTTCCGTAACAGATGGTGAATCATCAAATATGAATGATGATGATTACAAAAGGATGGTGCAAAAAGGAATTCAGCATTGTTATCGTGGTGACGTTTTCCAGATTGTTTTAAGCAGGAGATTCCAGCAGACTTTTACCGGGGACGAGTTTAATGTTTACAGGGCTTTGCGCAGTGTAAATCCATCACCATACCTGTTCTTCTTTGATTATGGTGATTATAAATTAATGGGTTCATCACCGGAATCGCAGCTGATTATTAATAATTGTACTGCTATTGTTCATCCCATTGCAGGAACATTTAAACGTACAGGCAATGATGAGCAGGACAAGGAGTTGGCAGAAAGTTTATTAAAAGATGAAAAAGAAAACGCGGAACATGTAATGCTGGTTGATCTTGCAAGAAATGATCTTAGTCGCGCCTGTGATAATGTGCAGGTGAACTTTTTCAGACAAGTGCAATATTATTCTCACGTTATTCACCTGGTGAGCGAAGTAAGTGGTAAGTTAAAAGAAACCACCAGTGTTTTTGAATTATTGGCAAAAACTTTTCCGGCAGGTACGCTTAGTGGCGCACCAAAATATAAGGCCATGGAATTAATAAAAAATATCGAGACAACCCCAAGAGGTTATTATGGCGGATGTATTGGTTTTATAGGCTTTGACGGCAGTTGCAATCATGCAATCATGATCAGGAGTTTCTTAAGTGAAAATAATACTTTGTTCTACCAGGCGGGTGCAGGTATAGTGGCATCCAGCAAGCCTGAAACTGAACTGCAGGAAGTAAACAATAAATTACTTGCTTTGAAAAAGGCTGTTGAATTAGCGGGCCTCCCTAGATCCCTCTAAAGGAGGGACTTTATAAATTATTTCATTAACAATGAAACCTAAAAACATTAATCAGAAAATATCTCCTTCCCCCTCGGGGAAGGCCGGGAAGGGGCCGAGAGTTTTAATTTTTGATAACTATGATTCGTTTACTTACAACCTGGTGCACATGGTGGAAAAAATATTACACCAGAAGGTGGATGTTTATCGCAATGATGAAATACCACTTGAAAAAGTAAAGGAGTATGATAAAATTATTCTTTCGCCTGGCCCCGGTATTCCATCCGAAGGAGGATTGCTATTGCCGTTGATTAAAGAATATGCACCCTCTAAATCAATACTCGGAGTTTGTTTAGGTCATCAGGCAATTGGAGAAGCATTCGGAGGAGAGCTGATTAATTTATCTACAGTTTATCATGGGGTAGCAACAAATTGCAAATTGCACATTGCCAATTCTGAACTGTTCAGAGAATTGCCGGAAAATATAGAGGTTGGCCGTTACCATAGTTGGATTGTAAGTAAGGAAAATTTTCCTGGTGAATTAGAAATTACGGCCGAGGATGAGAATGGATACATCATGGCTCTGCAGCATAAAAATTATGATGTACAAGGGGTCCAATTTCATCCTGAAAGCGTATTGACGCCTGATGGGGAAACAATTATAAGAAATTGGTTAAGGGTCTGAGCCAGGATGAGTGGGATATGTGGATGTTTGGGATAAATCTTTATAAATTTTTTTTATGGCAGATTTTAAATATGGAGAATTAACACAGAAAATAATCGGTGCTGCATTCCGAGTGCATAACATATTAGGTAATGGCTTTCAGGAGGTGATTTATCAAAGGGCCTTAGAGTTGGAGTTAAGAGTTATTCCAGTAGATTTTGTCCGAGAATTTGAAATGCCAATTTATTATTTGGACCAGCAAATTGGTGCCAGAAGAGTTGACCTTTTAATAAATAATACCATAAGTATTGAACTAAAATCGATTACAAAGTTAGAAGATGTTCATCTCGCACAAGCCATAAATTACCTTGAAGCATACAATCTTGAGGTAGGATTACTTCTAAACTTTGGAAGTAAGAGATTAGAATTTCACCGCTCTACGAATAAAAAGTTCGAGCAGAATGTTATCAATCATCCCCTTAATCCAAGTCATCTTAAAAATCCCAGTTCAGACAATGAAAAAGATTTTACAAAAACTATTTGAACACAAAGCACTTGCAAAAGAAGAAGCAAAAGAGATAATGCTCAACATTGCGAAAAGTGTTTATAATGAAACAGAACTTGCTTCTTTTATCACTGTTTATTTAATGCGCAGCATTACTATTGAGGAATTGCAGGGCTTTCGCGATGGCTTGTTAGAACTTGCAGTTCCTGTTGATCTGAATGGATACAAGGTGATGGATATTGTGGGCACAGGTGGCGATGGCAAGAATACTTTTAATATTTCCACGCTTGCTTGTTTTATTGTAGCAGGCACCGGAAAAAAAGTAGCTAAGCATGGGAACTACGGTGCTTCGTCTGTAAGCGGAGCCTCCAATGTAATGGAAACATTAGGTTACAGATTTACCAATAGTAATGATAAATTGAAAAAAGAAATAGAGGCAACGAATTTTACTTTTTTGCATGCACCACAGTTTCATCCTGCATTAAAAGTGGTGGCACAAATAAGGAAAAATTTAGGCTTCCGAACTTTTTTTAATATGCTTGGACCCATGGTAAATCCGGCCAATCCTCGATACCAGCTGGTTGGGGTATATAACCTGGAAATGGCAAGGATATACACTTATCTTTTACAGCAAACCGGCAAGCCATTCACCATTATTCATACTTTGGATGGATATGATGAGTTATCACTTACTAATGATGCTAAAGTGATTACACGAAAAGGAGAGAAGATACTATCTGCTGAATACCTGGGAAAGAGAACTGTTTCACCTATAGATATCAATGGGGGAACAACTGTAGAGGAAGCTGCAAAAATTTTTATGCGTATATTAAAGGGAGAAGGCACCTGGCCCCAAAATGCGGTAGTACTGGCGAATGCTGCAATGGCCTTGCATTGCACGGACGATTTTGCGGATTACAATGATGCTTATTATACTGCTGTGGAAAGTTTAGAAAGCGGAAAGGCTTATCACTCATTTCAAAAATTAATTTCTCTGCAATGAGTATTTTGGATGAAATATTAAATGATAAAAGAAAAGAGGTCAAACAAAAGAAAAAGTTTATTCCTGAAAAGTTTTTGCGTAATCGCGAAATATTCCTGGAAGAATGTGCTTCTTTAAAGTACTCTCTGTTAGAAGAAAATGCAACAGGAATAATTGCAGAGTTCAAGCGAAAGTCTCCTTCCAGGGGATGGATTAATAAAGATATTGATGTAATGGATGTAATACTGGATTATGAAATTTACGGTGCATCAGGTGTGTCTATTCTTACAGATGAAATTTATTTTGGAGGTTTGGTGGATGATCTGATTGATGGAAGGTTGCTTACGGACTTACCCATATTACGAAAGGATTTTATAATAGATGAATATCAAATCATTGAAACAAAATCCTGGGGGGCAGATGTTATACTTCTAATTGCTGCCTGCCTAACTGTAAAACAAGTAAAGCAGTTTTCGTTGAAAGCCCATCAAATTGGGCTTGAGGTATTGCTGGAAATACATAATGAGTTTGAGCTCGGCCACATTTGTGATTCAATAGATATGGTGGGGGTTAATAATCGCAACCTTAAAACATTTGAGATAAATATAGAGACCTCATTTAAACTGGCAGAAAAAATACCGGAACAATTTGTAAAAATCTCTGAAAGTGGTATTTCAGATGTGGCAGCAATTCATTTACTGAAACAAAATGGGTTTAAAGGATTTTTAATTGGAGAAGCATTTATGCAAACTCAAAACCCTGGCGAAGCTTTGGGTGCATTTGCAGATGAAATATTAAAGAAATGAAAGTTAAATTGTGTGGCATAACTAGTGTAGAGCAAATGAAAGAGTTGCAGGTGATTGGTGTAGATTATGCCGGAATAATATTTTATGAAAAGTCAAAAAGATTTGCAGCAGATAAATTGAAAAACCAAAAATCGGAAATCAGAAATTTAAAAATTAAAAAGGTAGGTGTTTTTGTGAATGCCGGTATAAATACAATACTAAAAGCAATAGAAGGTTATGATTTAGCTGCAGTTCAATTGCATGGTGATGAGACACCTGTTTTTTGTTCCGCATTAGTGGATAAGACAAAAGTGATTAAAGTTTTTAGAATAACAGGAACTGAAAACATTGATGAATTGGTGAAACCCTATCAGGCTGCCTCGGATTATTTTATGTTTGATACGGCCCCCTCTAACTCCCCCGAAAGGGGAGAATCCACAACAAAGGGCCCACTTTTAAAAAAGCAAGAGAATATTCGGTCATCTGGCTCTGTGCAATGGGTCATTCCCCCTTCGGGGGAGCCAGAGGGAGCCTATGGAGGTACAGGTGAAAAATTTGATTGGAATATCTTGCAAAAACATAAGATTAATAAGCCATTTTTTTTAAGTGGTGGAATTGGATTAGCAGATGTAAGCAG
Organism: Chitinophagaceae bacterium; assembly: GCA_046262255.1. Taxonomy (GTDB): domain Bacteria; phylum Bacteroidota; class Bacteroidia; order Chitinophagales; family Chitinophagaceae; genus Flavisolibacter. The sequence goes on along the minus strand of JBHENB010000014.1, from coordinate 9,834 downwards.
ATTGAAATTATTCAACCACTTGCATTTTAATGCTGTAGATGTTAACAGCCGCTTTGAGATTGAACCCGGATTAAAAGATTTAAACAAAGTGGAACAATTTGTAAAGCAATTGAAAGATGGATAAAGTAAATGTGCTGGAGAAGTTTGGGCTCTTCCAGGATCACTGGAGTCCTAAAGTGGCCGGTGAGCTAAATGGCCAATAGGTAAAGCTGGTGAAGTTCCAAGGAGAATTTATCTGGCACAAGCATGATTTGGAAGATGAGTTGTTTTTCGTAGTGAAAGGGAGCTTCAGAATGAAATTCAGAGGTAAGAACATTTTGTTGCATGAAGGTGAATTTTTAATTGTGCCAAGAGGAGAGGAGCACCGGCCTGTAGCGGACGAAGAAGTGTGAGTAATGTTGTTTGAACCTGCAACCACACTGAACACAGGCAATGTAGTGGATAATAGGACAATCAATAATTTGGAAACAATATAGTTAGTTGGAAACAATATTAGTTGAATAGACTTGTTGCAGTATAACCTGCCTGCCGGTAGGCAGGGAGTGCGATGCTTCGTCTTCGCTCAGCACAAGCTGCATTGGTGCTTAATAGGAGTATTGGACTAAGTAAATGGAAATAAATAATGGAATTTAATGGCTAATAAAATAGTTAAAGAAAGCAGCGAGCTAAGTTCCCCCTTCGGGGGACAGGGGGTTGCCTTTCCGAATGAGCATGGCTATTATGGAAAATTCGGAGGCGCTTATATTCCCGAAATGTTGCACCGCAATATTGAAGAGTTACGAGCAATATATTTAGATATTATCGCTGAAGCTTCTTTTCAAAAAGAGTATCAGCAGTTGCTGCAAGATTATGTTGGGCGGCCAACACCATTATATTTTGCAGAAAGATTAAGTAAACAATACAACACCAGAATTTTTCTAAAGCGGGAAGATCTGTGCCACACCGGTGCACATAAAATAAATAATACGGTCGGACAGATTTTATTAGCACAACGATTAGGTAAAACAAGAATTATTGCTGAAACAGGGGCGGGACAACATGGAGTAGCCACTGCAACAGTTTGTGCTTTAAAAGGCGTGGAGTGCATTGTGTACATGGGTGAGAAAGATATTCAAAGACAGGCGCCTAACGTGGCCCGCATGAAAATGTTAGGAGCAAAAGTAGTACCTGTAAGCAGCGGAAGTAAAACATTAAAAGATGCTACCAATGAAGCAATAAGAGATTGGATCAATAACCCGAACAACACTCATTATATAATTGGCAGTGTTGTAGGCCCTCATCCATATCCGGATATGGTGGCACGTTTTCAAAGTGTGATCTCTAAAGAAATTCGCTGGCAATTGAAAGAAAAAACCGGCAGTGAATTGCCATCGCATGTAATAGCTTGTGTAGGCGGAGGATCAAATGCAGCCGGGGCTTTTTACCATTTTTTAGAGGAGCCAACGGTACAGCTAATTGCAGTGGAAGCCGCCGGTGAAGGAATAGCCTCCGGTAAAAGTGCAGCAACAACACAATTGGGGCGTCATGGTATTTTGCATGGGAGTAAAAGTTTAGTGATGCAAACAGAGGATGGCCAGATAGTGGAGCCACACAGCATTTCTGCAGGATTGGATTATCCCGGCATTGGACCTCTGCATGCACATTTATTTGAGAGTGACAGAGTAAAATACTTATATGCAACAGACCAACAAGCGTTGCGTTCTTCATTTGAGGTAGCAAAGCTGGAGGGAATTATACCCGCATTGGAAACAGGACATGCATTTGCTGCTTTGAAGCAACTTTTTCCCTCCTCTAACAGGGGAGGTCGGGAGGGGACCGTTGTGATTTGTTTAAGCGGAAGAGGGGATAAGGATATGATAACTTATATACAATACATGAATAATGAGCTTACCTAAGATCAGGAATAATTGTATTTTTTTATTGCTGGTATTGGTCTCATGCGAGACAAAGCCTTATTTGAAACATAAATTGCAGGTTGATAAGGTTGCTGATAATTGCAAAGGTGAAGATTCAAAATTCAGTATGAACTCCAACCTTAATGGTGAAAGATATAAATTTCAGAAATGCCTGGATGCAAACTTTGATAATGATAAAATAATAGTTGAAAGGCAGGGAGATACAGTTGTCGTCCAATTCAAATCAACTACAAACAACAAAACACTATACAATCTTACTTTGGATATTGATACATATCCCCGATATAATTTTCTTACTATAGAGAACAGTACATTTCACATTATTCCGGCTAAAAATTAATATGAGCAGGATAAAAAAAGTCTTTATTAGAAGCACTCATCCTATATTAAATGTTTACTGCACCGCTGGCTATCCACAATTAAACAGTACGGTAAGTGTAATGAAGGCTCTGCATAAATATGGTGCAGATATGGTTGAGTTGGGTATCCCTTACAGCGATCCGTTAGCTGATGGACAAGTTATACAGGCAAGCAGTGTAAAGGCATTACAAAATGGGATGACAATTTTAGAATTATTTAAGCAACTTAAAGACTTCAGAAAAGAGATTGCCTTACCTGTGATATTGATGGGTTACTTAAATCCAATTTTACAATTCGGGTTTGAAAATTTTTGCGCAAAGGCTGCTGAAGTAGGGATTGATGGGTTGATTATCCCGGATATACCACTTTATGAATATGAAAAGGAATATAAACATATTGTTGAACAATATGGACTAAGCTTCATTTTTTTAGTAACACCGGAAACTTCTGAAGAAAGAATAAAAAAATTGGATGAAGCAAGTAGTGGATTTTTATATGCTGTCTCTTCTTCTTCCATAACAGGTTTAAATAAAGACTTTACAGAAGTTGAAAGTTATTTATTGCGGTTGAAAAGGATGAAGCTTAAAAATCCAATTCTGGTGGGGTTTGGTATCAGGGATAAAGCAACTTTTGAAGCTGCATGTAAATATACAGATGGCGCTATTATTGGGAGTGCTTACATTAAAGCAGTAGAACATGCAACTAATATAGAGCAGGCTACAAAGAAGTTTATAGAGAGTATTCTTGAATAAGCGGAAAATGGTGGCTCCTACCTAACCGATAAGAGCGGAAGACGGGACTCGAACCCGCTACCTACAGCTTGGGAAGCTGTCGCTCTACCAGGTGAGCTACTTCCGCTTGGATCAGTTATTTGGGCAGGAAACCCCCAACCTTTAACTTGGCAGGCTAATGTTCTACCAACTCAACTATTTCCGCAAATTCATTGGTAATTTACATTGATTATCTACAACTAAAAATTTATGATAGAAAATTTTTGGGTATTTGCCCTAACAGGATTCTTACTGAACATAACCCCCGGAAATGATATGCTGTATGTCATTGCCCGCAGTTCAGGACAGGGAACCAAAGCCGGGATTATTTCTGCGTTAGGAATTGGTGCCGGTTGCGTTGTTCATATTGTAGCAGCCGTCATTGGCCTCTCAGCTTTAATTGCACAATCAGCTATAGCATTCACTATTATAAAATATGTGGGAGCTTGCTATCTTGTTTATTTAGGTGTTATGGCGATTTTGACCAGCAAAAGATCACTACAAATTGAAACCACAACCAGGACAATATCCGGGAAAAAGATCTTCCTGCAGGCTGTTATCACTAATGTTCTGAATCCGAAAGTTGCCTTGTTCTTTTTAGCTTTTCTACCTCAATTCATTAGCTTAGAAAAAGGCAACACTACGTTACAAATCTTTTATCTGGGAGTTTGGTTTAATACAGTAGGTACATTAGTTAATATTTTGATAGCGATATTATTTGGCAGAATTGGAAGATTATTATTCAAGTCACCTTTATTTATTAGCTGGCAGCAACGAATTACAGGAGCTATTTTAATTGGATTAGGAATAAAACTAACCTTCAGCGCTAAATAATAAACTAATAGGACACAGACGTTAACAGGTAGTTATTTTGATGGTGTTAATTTAACTTCTATCCTAATAATTAATATTTTGCACCTTTAAACCTTAGGTTAGCGCTTTCAGTTCACCCTTTAACACTTTATTTCTGTTAGATTATGAAAATATTCTTAATATCTCTGCTCTTACTTCCATCTGTACTTTTTGCCCAAACGGCATTATTTGCTCAAACTGTATCAAATAACTTTACTATCACAGGTACAGTTGCAGGATTACCTGAAGGCGCAGAAGTAAAAATTACCTCAGCCAACGATATTAATACAGTATTAGCTAAAGGTGCTGTAAAGCAGGGAACTTTTATAATCAAAGGTGCAGTGCCTGAACCAGGTTTGTATCTCCTTGTACTAGGAGCTGAACAGCCACAACATATTTATTTGGAAAATAAAAACATCACTATTAGCGGGTCACAAAAAGATATTAAAAATATTAAAATCAATGGATCAATATCACATAAGGACTTTGAGGTTTTCAAAAATACATTTACTCCTTTGATGGGTGAGTTGAATGTAGTTGCTGCTGACATCAATCAAACTGCAGATGTAAAAAAGAGAGAAGCACTGATGAAAAAACACGAGTTACTCGTTAATATTATAAAAACCGAGGTTGGAAATTTTGTTGCTGCAAAACGGTCTTCTTTTGTTTCACCTTTTTTGTTGTTTGTAACAGCACAAACCTATGATGATCCACTTCTGACGGAGCAACGGTTTCAAATTTTAGACAGCAGTATCCGTAACTCACAAATTGGTAAAAACCTTTACCAGTTTATACAATATAATAAGGTTGGTGCGGTAGGAACAAATGCCATTGATTTTTCACAACCTGATGTAAACGGCAAACCTGTTACTCTTTCTTCTTTTAAAGGCAAGTATGTGCTTTTAGATTTCTGGGCAAGCTGGTGCAGACCCTGCCGTGAAGAAAATCCCAATGTAGTAAAAGTCTACCAGAAATTCAGCAACAAAAATTTCACTGTTCTTGGTGTTTCACTGGATAAGGAAAAAGAGCCCTGGATCAAAGCAATACAAAAGGACGGCCTTACCTGGACACAGGTAAGTGATCTGCAATTGTGGAGCAATGAAGTGGCTGTTATGTATCGTGTACAAGGGATTCCTCAGAATTTTTTAATTGATCCTAATGGTAAGATCATCGCAAAAAACCTTCGGGGCCCGGAGCTGGAAAGTAAACTTTGCCAGTTTTTAGGTTGTAATTAATACAATCAGACTACAAGGTCAACTTGTACTTTATCATTATTGATTCATGTCTTTCCCTTCTTCCAGCTTCTTTATTGCTGTTTCTACAAAAACTTTATTTGGTCCATTAGGTGCTAATGGCAAGGCCATCTTTGCATACTTCAATGCATTTTTATAATCAGCGTTAGCGGAATATCCGCGTGTTAAACCCATTAACGTAGTAAATTGATTTGGATTTTTATTATAATTTGATTTGAAAATTTCTAGAGCTTCTTTGGCTTTTTTCTGCTGCAATAGTTGCCGGCCGTATTGATGTATCTCATTCATGTTGGCCATTGGTATTGCAGCTTTCATAATGGCATCGGCTTCAGCAGTTCTCCCAAGCTTGTAGAGAACCTGGGCTTTTGTAGCTTTTGGTTGAAACAACATATTGCCGCCAAATGTTGGTCCGGAGGCAGAATCTGCCCAGTGTAAAGCCTGTTCTAAATTTATATTGTGTTGTAAAGCCCATTGTGCAGCCTGATCCCACGCTAGCCAGTAAAATCCTCTTTCTGTTTGTAACTCCCGTCTAAAAGATGCTAACTGGTCGTTTACATAATCTGTTTCTACTTTGAAAGGAAACATGAGGTTTTCCCACAACAAGGCTATTGTTGCGCTGCTTTCAGTTTGATTCAAAAACTCATACTTCAGCCATTCTACAGAACTATTGCTTCTTACAGGCTTTACTTTTACACGCAGTGCATCTTCTTTGGGATCATAATAATAACTTCCCCATGAAGTATGATTTTTTGAAAGAATCAAAGTGGCTTCGGTTGAATCGTAAGCGATAAAAAAACCGTACTTACCTGCTTTCAAAGGCTGTCCTTCCACTTTAACATCATTAGAAAATTCTATAGTTGTATTTTCATTTGCACCTGCACGCCATGGCGCTGCTTTTGAATTTCCAAATCCCTGGTCAATAAAGTCCCTGTGTACCAACTTACCCCATATTTTACCTTCTCTTCCTTTTACACCGGGTCGATCATAATGTATAGTAATATCAGTTAAGCCTACACGTTCGCCTACCCACGCCTTTTTATTTCCCCCGCTTGGTAATTGTGTAAGTGTGATTTGCGGGTAAGCACATTTGGTAAAGACAATGGTGCTACATATGAGTGTTATGATGTATTTCTTCATGATAAATAAATTATTGTACTAATGTAGCCAAAATTCTTATTGATATCTCAGGTGTTTGACTGTACAATCTATTTATTGAAAAAAGGGTACAGGAACTGATGAGCGGCCACGTGGTGGTGAAAATAGCTTACCGGAAAAACATATTCTCTTTTACGTACTACACGTTATCAATTTGCACCGTATCTGTTTTCCCAAAAAGCAATTTTAAACTATAACTGATATCATTGCTCTCTTCTTCAACACGTGTATTTTACTTTTTCCCTGTGCTGGTATGTTATTTGTGCACTTCATTAAAAGAATTATTATGGCTAAGTCAAAAAACTCTTTAACGAAAAACTCTATAACTAAGAATACAATTACCAAAAATTCTTTAACTAAAAAAGCCCTTTCAGAAAACCTAATTTCCAGAAATGTATTTGCTGTAGCACCGGGAGTGTGGCGGATGAAGGACATTTTTGTAAATGTTTTCATTATTCAAAATATTGATGGAACTAACTGGGTCTTGGTAGATGCAGGTTTAAAAACGTCTGCACCCAAAATAAAAAATATGGGGATGGAAGTTTTTGGAAGCAGTAGCAAACCATCTTCCATTATTCTTACACATGGCCATTTTGATCATGTAGGTTCTTTACAAAAGTTGGCAGGGGAGTGGGGAGTTCCGGTTTATGCACATCGTATGGAATTGGCATATTTAACAGGTAAATCATCCTATCCGCCACCAGATTCAACTGTGGGAGGCGGTATGATGGCAACAATGTCCTTTTTATACCCTAAAGGCCCTATAGATATTGGACAAATCGTGAGGGAATTACCTGAAGACGGCTCTATCCCTGAATTACCAGGCTGGAAATGGCTGCATACTCCAGGACATACAAACGGACATATAAGTTTATTCAGGGAAGAAGATAAAGTGCTAATTGCCGGGGACGCGGTGGTAACAACTAATGCACAATCGGCAATTGCTGCGGTATTTACACAAAAAGAAGAATTAAATGGCCCTCCAAGATATTTAACTACAGACTGGGGTCTGGCAGCAAAATCAGTGAAAAGCTTAGCTGCATTGAAGCCTGAGGTGGTTGCAAGTGGTCATGGACACTCGCTTTACGGGACAGATGTAAAAAAGCAGCTGAATAAATTATCCCGGCATTTCTGGGAGTTAGCTATGCCAGCTTCCGGTAGATATGTTACCGAACCCGCACTGGCTGATGAAAACGGAATAACCTACCTCCCGCCTGCCAGACCCAACTATCCACTCTATGCACTTTTAAGCGTTACGGCATTAGGCATTTTAACTTATGTGTTGTACAAACGAAAACGCAACCGCTTTTCTTTTTGAATTTCAGGAAGCCATGCTGAGAAGTGTGGCTTTTTATTGTAACTGGCGCTTATACAATTGAATGGCATTTTCAAATCCCAAATAGACCGCATCGCAGATAAGAGCATGACCAATGCTTACTTCTTCCAGGCAGGGAATGCTTTCTTTAAAAAACTTGAGGTTGTGCAAATCAAGGTCATGACCTGCATTTATACCGAGTCCTAATTCTGTTGCTTTTGCTGATGCATACACATAGGCCTCTGCAGCCTGGTTATTACTTCCTCTTCTGTCAGCTGATGAACCAAGAGTATATTCTTTTGCATACCCTTCTGTGTACAGTTCAATTCTGTCTGTGCCGGTTTCCGCAGCTCCTTCTACCATGTCTATCACAGGGTCAACAAAAATGGAAACACGAATGCCTGCGTCCTGGAAAACAGGCATGATTTCACGCAAAAAAAGTTTGTGTTTTATGGTGTCCCAGCCATGGTCAGAAGTTAACTGTCCTGTTTCGTCTGGTACCAGAGTTACCTGGTGAGGCTTAACTTCTAAAACAAGATCAACAAATTTTCTTTCCCGCGGGTTTCCTTCAATATTCAATTCGGTTACAATAATTTTTTTTATTTCCCTAACATCGGTATAACGGATGTGTCTTTCATCTGGCCGCGGGTGTACAGTAATACCATCTGCACCAAATTGCTGTGCATCTATAGCTGCTTTTACTACATCCGGGTTGTTGCCTCCACGACTGTTTCGGAGAGTGGCAAATTTGTTTATATTCACGCTTAACCTTGTCATTCTTATTAATTCTATTGTTCCTAAATATAGGCAAAGCATTGCAATCACAATTTCATAATGGCAAGGATTCTTGCTTAGAAGGCGATTGTATTAAGTATTACTTTAACAAAGATTAATACTAAGTTGAGTGCACTTAGAAGTATTTTTATCCGGTTAAACTATTATGAAAAACTTTATTGTTGCGCTGCTAATTCTCCCTCTGTTTGCTGTATCACAGGAGTGTACTATAAAAAAAGAAGTTGATCCTTATACTAAAGAAGTAAAGTTTTCAACTGGTCTTATTCCCTTTAACCAGGGAATAGACAGGTTTCTATTGTCAATAGATGCCAATAAAAGTGAAATAGACTTTTTTTTTACTTTGAATGCTTCCCGGGATGGGAAATGTTTTGATGCCGCTTCCACAGCAACAATTATATTTGATGGCAATAAGCTGAAAACAAATTTTAAAAACACCGGGTATATGAATTGTGAAGGCATGTTTCATTTTACCTTTAGGAATACTGCAACAACGCCTTCTGCTTTGCAAAAGTTTGCTACACAAAAAATCGCATCAATTACTCTTACCGGGAATAATAAAACAATAACTGTTTTAAATATTAACGATATTCAAAAGCAGTTGTTGATGGCCATGGCGACATGCATAATAAAGGAGGCCAGGGGATTATTGAAGTAGCCGTTAGCTAATCTTCACTTAAGCAGTACCTTTTTCGACGTAATTCACCTGGAGAACCTGATGTTTCGCTGCACTATTTGCGCCATAGCGGGTTGATGATCTCCGGGTCGTTGAAAAAAATACTGACAATGAAGAGTTACAACAAAGGGCTTAAAAATAAACTTTATGACAGATAGTACTCCCAGGAACAAAACAAAAAAAATTCTTATTGTGGAAGACGAAGGTGAAATGTGTTTGCTTTTGAACATTTATCTCCACCAAAAAGAGATGGAAATGGATCATGTAACCACACTTTTAGAAGCAGAGGAATATCTGCAAAAACAACAACCTTCTGTTATTATACTGGACAATAAACTTCCTGATGGTTTTGGTGTTGATTTTATCAGCTATATAAAACAAAAGTATCCTTCCATAAAAATTGTAATGATATCTGGCTTCCCAACTGCTAAAGATGTTGCGTTGAATAACGGGGCTGATGTTTTTTTAGAAAAACCATTTACACAACACCAACTATATCATTCCATTATTGGATTGCTGAATTAAAGGTTGTGCAGATTAGGTTTCCTGTTCTACAAAATGCCAGCACACTCCTGCAAGGTCAATGATATTAACTTCTTTGCCGTAGGGTTGGTTGGTTGGATTTCCCATTCTGATTCCGAATTTCTGTTGTAGTTGTTTTTCGTTCACCTCCTTCCAGAATTCATCTACGCTGCTGACCCTTACACTAAGCATAAAGTTCTCAGCAAACTGCCTGTTGTTGTAT